>NZ_JVPL01000187.1:0-1748 GCF_001054655.1 Bacillus sp. 220_BSPC | reverse complement strand
TGAAGTAAACGAGGGTGTATATTTAACACTTGATTTAAATGATACTCAAAGGAACTCTGTACACTTCTTTGACAATAAAATAGCTGTTTCATTAGAGAGTTTTATAAAAAAAGTTGATGAAGACAATGAATACTTTTTTGATATGATGGAGTAATAACTATTGAAACTTATCCTTGATTGGCAAAATGCCTTTCAAAGTTCCTTTTTTTGTAGGGCTTCCCAGTGAACCGTTTATTATTTTAAGAATAGAAATAACTCTACTACTGAATGTTAATATCTATCACTTAGGTGGATTGAAACTCAATAGGAGGTAGCTTATGCAAAAAGAAGGATTTGTATCATTTTGGGTAGGGAATATTAACTCATCAGAGGAATTAGACAATTTACTTGAAATTTCTTATACAGAGGATGGGGATTTTATTCCATCAATGTTTGCTCAAAGCTTTGGAATCGATAGATATGACGATGCTGTTAGAGAAGCGGATTTTTATGATGAAGCTGATAACTCGCTTAGTCGATTATTAGAAGGATTCTCTTACGATGATGACATTATTCCTAAATTTTCTTCATTGTGCGGGGCACAGTTGCCAAGACAGTATAATGTTGTAATTCTTTTATACAACTTTAAATATGAGGGAATAAAAAAGAAAACTACAATTAATTATAGTAATTTAGAGTTTTTAGGTGCAATAGAATACTTGTAATTTAGATAAAAAACCTTGATTAGCTTAAGCTTTTCAAGGTTTTTTATGTCAATGCTGTAATAGGACGACATAGTATTGATGCTCTAGGAAGTAGTGAATCGGTTAAGGAATGTTGAAGCTCTTGAAGATTTAGGAGACATAGCTAGTTCAAGATAGTAGAAATACAGGAGGTAATGTAATGGATGAAAAAAGTCTAAATAAAACTATAAGAAATGCTATTAAGCTCGGTGATATTAATGAAGTAAAGCGTTTAATAGGCGATAATCCAGAAACTTTACATACAATGACACCATTTGGTACGTGGTTACTTACATGTTGCAGCAAAGAAAGGACATTTTGGAATAGTAGAATATCTAATCAATAAAGGAATTGATGTCAATACAAAAGGTGATATATTTGATGCTTCTCCTTTAAGAGTGGCTGCAGGAGCGGGGCATTTGGAGATAGTAAAGTATTTAATAGAGGCAGGCGCAGAATTAGATGTAAGCTTAGCAAAAAGAAATCCATTATTTGGAGCGATTTATGGTGGGCATAAAGAAGTTGTGGAGTTTCTAGTTGAAAAAGGAATAGATATTTCAATTAGATATACGGGAGAGAGTATTAAGAATATGGATGCATATGAATATGCTAGAGAATTTGGGCAAACAGAAATTGCTGAATATTTAAAGCAGAAAATGGATGAAAAAGAATAGAAAAGAAAAGAGCCTAATTTTTTAATTGACATGCTGTTACTATAAAAAAACAGATAAACTTAGATTATTTTAGAAATGTAGAGACAACAACAGGATTAAAAATTCATAAAGCGCAAATGGAACAATTAATATATATCCTGCCAAATTGCCTGATGAACATCAGGCAGGCATTCATGGTATAGGATCTCCATCAAATAAATTGTTTCCAAGGAGGTAATTGATGGTGGCTAAATTTGATTATATTAAAAATAGTAATCATAATTTTTTTCCATTAAAAGAAAATGACCTTATAAAAGCAGAGGAAAGACTCGGATTTAAATTTCCCCCTGAACTAAGGGAGTTATACTTAGAA
>NZ_JVPL01000186.1:0-911 GCF_001054655.1 Bacillus sp. 220_BSPC | reverse complement strand
TACGTACACAAGATAACGAATCGAAACAAACCTTACATGAAACGATGATGATAGTGAACGAAGTAGTCACAGATTTGAAAAAAAGGGTGGGAGAATTGGAGAGGGAGGAATTCCAGTATAAAGGGTTTTAAAATAAAGTATATAGGAGGTGTTATGTAATGCCTGATTGGTTAGATGTATTTGTACGGGCTTTGTTATTTCTCATTATCCTTTTTTTAGTAACTAAATTGCTAGGTAAAAAGCAACTATCTCAACTTTCTTACTTTGAATATGTGGTTGGTATAACCATAGGTAGTATTGGGGCGGAAGTGATTACGGGTCTTGAACGAAGTATTTTAGTGGGGATTATAGGGATTGTAACCACTGCCGCACTACCTTTTCTAGTTGGATTCATTTCTTTAAAAAGCAAAACGCTTCGGGACCTTGTAGAAGGGAAAGGAACTGTTTTTATCAAAGATGGGAAAATCATGGAAGAAAACTTAAAGAAAGAAAGGTATACAACGGATGAATTGTTAGAGTTACTTCGAAAGAAGGATGTCTTTCAGGTATCTGATGTGGAATTTGCGGTATTAGACGCAACCGGAGATTTATCCGTTATGTTGAAGAAAGAGAACCAGCCTTTAACGGCAAAGGATTTAAACTTGGTGGTCGCTTCTGTCAAAGAGCCTCAGACCGTTATAATGGATGGTGAAATATTGGATGAACCACTTGCGACGATTGGTCGAAGTCGAGGTTGGTTACACACTGAATTAGAAAAATTAGGGGTCACCATTGAAAATGTCTTTCTTGGACAAATAAATTCTTATGGAGAACTAACGGTGGATCTTTTTGATGATATATTGCAAGTACCATCTCCTCAAGAAAGGCCTTTACTTCTTTCGACTATGAAAAAATGCCAAGCAGACTTAGAA
>NZ_JVPL01000185.1:0-108312 GCF_001054655.1 Bacillus sp. 220_BSPC | reverse complement strand
AACCACAACTCACTACCTGGTAAATAGCAACAAAGTATGTGAAAACAGCCAAAATAAAACTGCATAGCCTAATGACATATGCAGTTTATTGCCTTTTATTTTTTTCGGGATCCTCCAAACATTATGACGGATAGGTTTCCCTTATTTTCATGTTCTCTACTTATTCAATTGAAAAAATGAAAGAATATAAAGGTTGTTTCCCATTATGGACTTCAACTTCAACGTCTTCGAAATTCTCATTACAAAACGCAACAAGACTTTCGACATCTTCAGCAGTGGCATCTTCACCATATAAAATGGTAAGGATTTCTGAATCTTCGTCAATCATATCGGAGAGAAGATCTTTTGCCGCTTTAGTCATGTCTTTATCCTTCACCTTGATGGTGCCTTCAGCAATTCCCATGAAGTCCCCGGTCTCGATTGCAAGACCGTCAATGTTGGTATCCCGGACAGCATAAGTAATCTGGCCCGTTTTCACATGGGAAAGGGCTTCGATCATCGCTTTTTTATTCTCTTCGGCATCAAGTGATGGGTTGAAAGCCAACAATGCAGCCATTCCCTGCGGTACTGTTTTCGTTGGAATGACAGTCACATGATCCCCAAGTACATCAGCAGCCTGATTGGCGGCCATGATGATATTTTTATTATTAGGCAAGATGATCACATGATCTGCATATGCCCCTTCGACAGCTTTAACGATATCTTCCGTGCTAGGATTCATCGTTTGCCCGCCTTCGATGACGGACTTAGCGCCGATGCTTTTGAATAATTCGCTGATGCCAGCGCCCATCGCCACTGACACTACAGCGTATTTCTCTTTGGTGGGCGGTTTAGTTTGAAGCGGTGTATTCGTCTCACCTACAATCGCAGTATGCTGTTCACGCATATTATCGATTTTCATTTTTATTAAACTACCATATTGCTGTCCATAATTCAGGCACGTGCCAGGCTGTTCAGAGTGAATATGTACTTTGACGACTTCATCATCTGAGATGACTAGTAAAGAATCTCCGTATTCACTTAAATCATTTCTGAATTTTTCTTCATCAAATGATTGATTGGCAAGTTTTTCACTTTCCAATCGGACCATGAATTCCGTACAGTAGCCAAACACGATATCTTCCGTGTTCATATGTCCTTGTACATTCATGTGATGTTCGGCACTGATCATGTCATCCATGCTTGGACCATTAGCGGATCGGACTGGAAGGGCTTCACCTTTCAGCTCAGCAAGGAAACCTTCATATACGAACACCAACCCTTGTCCGCCGCTATCAACGACACCCACTTCTTTTAAGACTGGAAGAAGATCAGGTGTGCGTTTTAATGAAGCATTTGCCTCCGTAACGATTTCTTCCATTACCTGAATAAGGTCTATATGCTTTGCTGCTGATGAAACCGCTTGCTTGGCTGCATCTTTTGCAACCGTTAAAATGGTTCCTTCAACAGGTTTCATAACGGCTTTATAAGCTGTTTGAACCCCTGCTTCAAAAGCTTGGGCAAATTCTTCACTATTGATTTCCGATTTATGTTCAATCGCTTTAGCAAAACCGCGGAACAGTTGCGAAAGGATAACTCCCGAATTGCCGCGTGCGCCCATAAGCAATCCTCTTGAAAGGGACGCACCCACTTTTCCGATGTGTTCCTGGACGTTATTTTGCACTTCCTTCGCTCCCGAAGTCATCGATAAATTCATATTCGTTCCTGTATCTCCATCCGGAACAGGGAAAACATTCAATGCATCAACCATTTGGGCATTAGCCGCTAAATGGTTGGCACCTTGAATGATCATTTCTGCAAAGCGCTTTCCGTTCAAACTTGTAATTGACACAAAACTTTCCTCCTATACTTAAGGGTTCGTCACACGAACTCCCTGTACAAAAATGTTAACGGAATCAACAGCTAATCCTACAGTTTTGTCCAGAGTGTACTTTACCTTTGATTGCACATTATGTGCAACTTCCGAGATTTTCGTTCCATAACTTACGATAATATACATATCGATATGAACTTCTTCCTCTTCTTGACGTACAATTACACCCTTAGTAAAGTTTTCTTTTCTTAGAATTTCGGCAATGCCGTCTTTAAATTGTTTTTTGGAAGCCATTCCTATAATTCCATAGCAATCCACGGCTGCGCCGCCTGCTACAGTTGCGATAACATCATTAGAGATATCAATTTGTCCATACTTCGTTTGTAATTCGATAGACATTTTCTTTTCCCTCCCAAAAAATCAAATCAACTAAAGACATTTTACTATAATGTCTCTGGTTTTAAAAGTAAATGTCTTACGGCACTCTATATAATTCAATTTCGAAGTATGTATGTCAAGGTTTTTTTCTTGAAAGTAATTAACTGAAGTATTGCATTCTAGCGGTAGGTATGATAAATTATTAAAGTATTTTACAAAGACTTAAGACGACTGCGAAAAACTTAAGCTTGTTGTAGTTAGGAGGGAATTTGACATGGCACGTAAATGTGTAATCACTGGAAGAAGAACTCGTTCTGGTAACAGCCGCTCTCACGCAATGAACGCTAGCAAGCGTACATGGGGCGCTAACCTTCAAAAAGTACGTATTTTAGTTGACGGTAAACCTAAACGTGTATACGTTTCTGCAAGAGCTCTTAAATCGGGCAAAGTAGAACGCGTATAATGTTACGGCATCCTCTTAGGATGCCTTTTTACTTGTAATGGCCGGTATTTAATGGGGATGGTTTCAAATCTTTGACCAGTCCAGTCTGCATCAAGAAGGATGCCTTCACCCATTAATGGATGGCCGCCCATATTTACCAAAAAATAACACCTCCCTTATTTTGAGAGGTGTCATGGAGATAAGTATCAGCCTTTTTTAAACGCTCCGAGCATAGCCCTTACCAAACTGCCCAGAACTTTTGGCAATTTAATCGTATAAAATTTCATCATGCCCCTCCTCTTTGCATCCCACAATTAAAGATGAAGTGGAATTTTTCTATTACAACATAAGCTTTTAAGCGGATATAGGATGATCGTAATTATATCCGAATCTGCTCTAAGCATGAATTTTAATCACTGCTTCTTATCACCATTAATATGCCTTTCTCAAATGAAACATTCCCAGATTCGGAAATTAGTTCATTGCTGATGCAAAGCGTCGAACCCATTTCCAAGCTTGCATCGTCCAGCGGATATTTGAAACCCGAAAGAGTAATGCCGGTGACTTCAGCGTTTACTGGGAGCAAGGACAAGTATTTCTTATCTTTCAAAGCAGTGACCTCATAAGAACCGGCTGTCTTTACTGTGATTATATTTTGCCGATCGACTATGTATATATCCATATCGCCATGATGAGGGAGGACACTTTCTTTTTGGAGCAGCTGGATATTCCCGAGAAAATGGTCCATTCTTCCCCCTGTTGCGCCCAGAATGTGAATTTCTCTTGGCTTTTGCCCCATTGCCCATTTAAATGCGATTTCTAAATCCGTTTCATCCTTTTCCGAGGAATATAGATTGATTTCTTGCAGCATTTGCTCAATCTTTTCGTATTCACCTTCCGAAACCGAATCAAAATCCCCAAAACCGTACTTAGGTTCGATACCTTTTTCAAGCAGAGACCATACTCCCCTGTCAACCCCGACCCAAAGATCTGTCTTCTCCTTATACCATGTCAAATCCGGCCAAAAACATTCCGGACCTCCAGCCATTATACTGATAATCATCGAAATCATCCTTTTCCATATATAATCATATCCAAGGTGCCTTAGTTTAATTGATAAAAAAAGCCGATCACCATCATATGAATATGATAGTGTCGGCTTATATCACTTTCCCCGAATCTTTTGAATCGCTGCGTGTCGATCTTCCTGATCATATATTGCCGAACCGGCCACCAGGATTGTCGCCCCTTGTTCAATACATAGTTTAGCCGTTTCTTCATTTACTCCACCATCAATCTCTATCTCGAGATTTTGATTATACTTTCCTGCCATCGCCTTCACTTCGGCAATTTTCGGAAGAACGGATTTAATGAACTTTTGCCCGCCAAAACCCGGATTAACCGTCATCAACAATACCATGTCAATATCTTCGATTATAGGTTGTATCAAGGAAGCCGGAGTGGCTGGATTAAGCACCACGCCTGCCTTTACACCAAAAGATTTAATCAATTGAACCGTTCGATGCAAATGTGTGCAGGCCTCTACATGTACAGTTATATAATCGGCTCCCGCTTTCGCAAAGGACTCGATATAACAATCAGGTTGTTCAATCATTAAATGAACATCAAGCGGAAGCTTCGTTACTGGGCGGATAGCATCAACAATTAGTGAGCCTATCGTTATATTCGGCACGAAATGCCCATCCATGACATCCACATGGATCAAATCCGCTCCGCCCCTTTCCACATCAAGAATTTCTTCTCCCAATTTTGCAAAGTCAGCTGATAAAATGGATGGTGCGATTTTAACCATTTTAATACCTCGGCTTTCTATCTCTTATTTCTTCTAAGAATTGCATATAATGCTCGTATCGATAACGGGGAATTTCCCCGGAATCCACCGCTTCCTTCACTGCACATTTCGGTTCTTTATCGTGCAGACAGGCCCTGAATTTACATTCTTCCCCATGCTTATGCATTTCCGGGAAGCAATAGGAAAGCCGTTCAGCTTCCATTTCCATGAATTCAAGTGAACTGAACCCTGGAGTATCCGCGACAAGTCCGGAGCCAATATGGATCAATTCAACGTGCCGGGTCGTATGCTTCCCGCGTCCCAGATGTGAAGAAATATCATCCGTCTTTAAAGCCAATTCCGGATTGATCGCATTCAGCAAAGACGATTTCCCAACACCGGACTGCCCCGCAAATACACTGGTCTTTCCTTCTAAATACGGCACTAGTTCTTCAATCCCTCCAGCGGTGACGGAAGATGTCTCCAGTACAGTATAGCCAAGTTTCTGATAGTCCTTGATATACTGAGACAATTTCTTTTGGTTTTCAGCTGTAACCAAGTCCAGTTTCGTCACGACGATGATCGGTTCGATTTCGTTATCTTCGATCAATACGAGAAATCGATCAAGCAAGGCTGGACTGAAATCAGGTTCCACTGCCGAAAAGACAAGGATTGCCTGGTCTACATTCGAGATTTGCGGACGTATCAATTCATTCTTTCGCGGTTTTATTTCGGTCACGGTCCCGTCCGTTTTATTTTCCGCTTCAAAAACAACATAATCACCAACGAGCGGGGTTACCTTATTCTTCCTGAACAGGCCCCTTCCACGGCATTGATAGACCTCTTCACCATCAAGGACATAATAAAATCCACTTAATGCTTTGATTATTTTTCCTTCTGGCATAACCACACTCCTAATTCTTAAATTTATTCTGGATATGAGACGGATTCGTCAATGATGACCTGATTGTCCCGCATGACTTTATATCCTGCTTTCTTATCCGGGGATACCATTAATTCGATCGTTCTCTTCGCATCTTCCAATATATAGAATGTTTCTTGAGGCTCCGTCATGCTATTGTCGATATCCTCGATGAAGATTTGTATTTTTTGTGTTTTGCCTGGCTCAACCGGATCATACTCGATGTTGACTTCCTCCGTTACACTCTTGGGCGGAATCTCTTCTTTCCCTTTTGAAATGACCACTTTCACAGTACTGCCCTTTTCCACCTTCGTAGCAGGTTCCGGTGACTGGGAAATGACAAGCCCCTCCGCTACGGAATCATCATAGATTTCTTCTTCGATCTCTACCTTTATTCCACTCTCGCTTGAATAATCATTAAGGCCAGCCTCATTGAACCCCGTTAAGTTCTTCAAGCTCATGAGATCTGCCCCTTTACTGACCGTCAGCTCAAGCTCCGTTTCGGATGGTACGACCTCAGTAGCACCAGAAGGCGATTGTTCTATGATCGTGCCGGGAGCACTGTCATCATACTTTTCAGTCACGCTTATGTTTTTGAATCCCATTTTTTCAAGCAGGGATTTAACATCAGAGTAATCTCGACCTTCATAGCTGGACAATGAAATCGTCTCTTTACCGACGCTTTGATAAATATCGATCACTGCACCTTCCTTGACCGTCTTACCTTCCTTAGGATTGGTTTTGATCACAAGACCAGCTTCAACCTCTTCATCTTCAATCTCGATCGTATCTCCAATTTCCAAATCCAGTTCAAGCAATTCAGTAATGGCGTCATCCAATTCTTCCCCTTTAAGGTCAGGGATCGTCACTTCCTTCGAGACAAGGAGGGGAGGTAAAACTGTAACAGATAAAACTGCAAGCAGTGCGAGAACTAAAAAGGTGGTCACCAAGATCGCTGGCATGTTCTTTCGTTTTTTACCTTTGTGTTCCGACTTGTTTTTTTGTTTTTTCTGTTTCTTTTGTTTCTTCTGTTTCTTTTTTGAATTACTCTCTGCTTCTGATTCACTTTCCTCATCGTCCGCATAAACTAACGTATTTTTTTCAGGACCCCTAATGATTGTCTCATCGATGCTTGAAAGCTGATCATCCGTTATGACGGGGATGGCTTTTGTTGCATCATGATCTTCGGGAATCGCAAAAGGAGGTTCATTGGAACGCTCCGGATTAAGCGACGTCCGTATATCATCTTCCATCGAGTCCACGCTCTCATAGCGGTAATATGAATCTTTGGCTGTCGCTTTCAAGATAATATTTTCCACACTCTGGGGGATTTCAGAGTTCCAGCGTTTTGGTGAAGGAGTTTCCGATTGTAAATGTTTAAGAGCTATCGACACGGCTGATTCACCCGAAAAAGGCAATCTCCCCGTCAACAATTCAAACATGACGATGCCAAGTGAATAAATGTCCGATTTCTTATTGGCCATACCGCCTCTGGCCTGTTCCGGAGATAAATAATGAACCGAACCCAAGACTGCGTTGGTCTGCGTTATGTTTGTTGCACTTAGGGCCAATGCAATCCCAAAGTCCGTAATCTTGACGGTTCCTTCCTTATCAATCAAAATGTTCTGTGGCTTGATGTCACGATGGATGATCCCATTATGATGGGCATGGGAAATCGCTGCCGTGATTTGCCTCATGATATCCAAGGCTTCATCAACTGGAATTGGATAATATTTTTGTATGTATTGCTTAAGTGTAAAACCGTCAACGTATTCCATTACAATATAATAGATGGAATCTTCTTCACCAACATCATAAATACTTACGATATTGGGATGGGCCAAACTGGTTGCCGATTGGGCTTCCCGATTGAAGCGCTTGATGAACTCTTCGTCATTATTAAAATCCATGCGAAGGATTTTCAATGCAACATCCCTATCCAAGATCATATCCCTTGCAAGGTAAACATTAGCCATACCGCCGCCGCCGACCATCTGGATCAGTTTATAACGGCCGTTGATCCTTCTGCCAATCAACATTCAATTCACCTGCTTTCACTTTCTTCAGTAAATTGAACAAGCACAAGGGTGATATTATCTTCCCCACCGTAGTGATTGGCCTTATCTATTAATGAATTCGCCTTTTCTTCAAGTGACTGTGCATTGGTTACCGTTTCTTCCAGTTCCAGTTCACTCACTTTATTCGTCAATCCGTCCGAACAAAGCAATAGTAAATCATTTTCTTCGAAGATGACCGTCATAATGTCCATTTCCACTTGCATTTCTGTCCCCAAGGCTCGTAATAAAACATTTTTCCGTGGATGGTTTTCGGCATCTTCTTTCGAAATCTGACCGGAACGGACCAATTCGTTAACGAGTGAATGATCTTCCGTGACCTGCTTAAAACCACTCTCATTATACAAATAACACCGGCTGTCCCCGATGTTGGCAATGGTAGCAAATTTGTCGGTGCAAATGGCTGCAACAATGGTGGTCCCCATGCCCTTACATTCCGTATTCGCTTCTGCATGTTCAAAAAGCAACTGATTGACCGTGAAGATTTGCTGCTTAAGCCAATCTTCGGCATCATTTGCCGTTTCGATTCCGGTGGATACTTCCCAGCCCTTTTTCAGAAGGTCTATCGTCATTGCACTGGCTACATCCCCGGCACGGTGGCCGCCCATGCCATCTGCAACGATGGCAAGGCGAACGCCTTCCGAGTTCTTAAAGATTCCGCCATTATCTTCATTATGCTGGCGGACTTTTCCACGGTCTGTCTTAAATATTGCCCTCATAGGGTCACCTCGTCTCTTCTTTGCGCTCCTTGGCCCGAAGCTGGCCGCAGGCTGCGTCAATATCACTGCCTTGTTCCCTTCGGATCGTTACATTAATGCCGCGCTTCTTCAATGTTTTTTCAAACTCAAAAATCTGGTCCCGAGGTGTTCGTACATAGTTGCGTTCCGGTACATAGTTAACCGGTATTAAGTTCACATGGCATTTTATCCCTTTTATTAAAGCTGCTAATTCTTCAGCGTGCTCCACTGAATCATTTTCGCCACCGAATAGACCATATTCAAAACTTACACGGCGGCCTGTTTTTTCTGTATAGTATTTGATGGCCTCAATCAGGTCTGGAAGTTTGTAGGCTTTATTGATCGGCATCAATTTACTTCTCAATTCCGTATTCGGTGCATGAAGGGAAACAGCAAAGTTTATTTGCATGCTTTCTTCGGCAAACTTATAGATTTTAGGAATGATTCCACTTGTGGAAACGGTAATATGACGCGCCCCGATGTTCAAGCCCTTTTCATGGTTTATATTCTTCAAGAATGACATCATATTATCGTAGTTATCAAACGGTTCACCGATTCCCATGATAACGACGGAACTAACACGCTCTTCCGACTCGTCAAGTGCTTGCTGAACTTTAACGACCTGGGCAACAATTTCCCCTGATTCAAGATTCCGCTTTAAACCGCCTAGTGTCGAAGCACAGAATGTACAGCCAATTCTGCATCCTACCTGCGTTGTCACACAAATGGAGTTTCCGTATTCATGACGCATCAGCACCGTTTCAATCGAATATCCATCTTGGAGTTCAAATAAAAACTTCATCGTTCCGTCATTGGACGTTTGCTGAATCAAAGTCTTCAATGTTGTGAAGGTGAATTGCGACTCCAACTTATCCCGTAATGATTTCGAAAGGTTGGACATATCTTCAAAACTGGAGACACGCTTTTTATAAAGCCAGTCATATACTTGCTCGGCCCGGAATGCCTTCTCGCCATTTTGTAGAAGCCATTCTTTAATTTGGTGAAGCTCCAATGAGTAGATCGATGGTTTTTCTGGTGTCGTGTCTTTTCTTATTCTAGATGATTTAGTGATTTCTGCCATTACAGCACCTTCTTTCTAAAACTCGCAATAAAGAATCCGTCACTGCTAAAATATTGCGGAAAAACTTGCAGCGTATGACCCTCGATATATGGCTGAACGCTTTCAGGCATTCTTGTGGACAAGGTTGCATCGCTTTCAAAATCCGGATGGCTTTCCAAAAATGCTGCAGCGACTTTGTCATTTTCTTCTTTATCCACCGTACAGGTACTATATACTAACCGTCCGCCTTGCTTAACAAGCGGGGCAGCCGATTCCAATAATTGTTGTTGTATACTTGAGAGTTTCATTATATCATCTTTTGTTTTAGTATACTTTACATCAGGCTTCCGGCGCATGACTCCCAACCCGGAACATGGTGCATCGATCAGGACCCTGTCAAACCCTTCCTTATTAAAGTGCTCTTGCACTTTTCTGCTATCAAGGGCCATTGTCTTAATATTGTTTCTGAGTTTTAGGCGCTCCGCCTGCTCTTTAATGAGCTTGACCTTATGCTCATGAAGGTCGAGCGCATATACTTGTCCTGTGGTCAAGCCTTCTGCGATATGGGTCGTTTTCCCTCCAGGTGCAGCACAGCAATCGAGCACAGCATCATTTTCATTCGCACCCAATGCATGGGCAACTAGCATTGAACTCTCGTCCTGAATCGATAAATACCCCATTTTATAGCTTTCTGAATGGGCAAGATTCCCTTTATAGCTGACGATTGCTTCGGGAACGACTTCACTCGCTTCAACATCATATCCTTCTTCCGTTAATATGCTGATCAGTTCACGGCGTGAAATCTTCTTTAAATTAACACGTCCTGTCTGTAATGGCGCAGTTAAGTTGATTTCACACATTTCCTTGGTTTTTTCATAACCAAATTGCTCTACCCAACGCTGGACCAGCCAAATAGGATGACTCACCTCTATGGAAAGCCGTTCCAGATCATCTTTAATTTCCTCTAAAGAAGGAACACCATTTCTTTGAATATTACGAAGCACACCATTGACCATTGAAGAGGTGCCCTTGTGTCCGCGCTTTTTGGAAATTTCTACAGCCTCGAAAATGATTGCATGATCAGGCACTTTATCTAAATAGACCATTTGGTAAACGGAAAGTCTAAGTAAATTGATGACCCAGCTTTGCGTTTTTTTAGGTTGTTTAATAAACGGGTTCAAAAAATAATCCAAAGTCATTTTCCGCTGGATGGTACCGTAGCTTATCTCTGTAAGCAAACCGCTGTCCACGGCGGATAACTGGTGCTTTTTAATCAAGTTGTTCAATAATAGGTTACTGTAGGATTGGTTTTTCTCTACAGATTCCAAAATATCGAGAGCGATTTCACGTACTCCCTTTTTAGTTTGCTTCATTCTGTTCTCCTAACTTCATGCCTGCTTTAATGAACGATCCGGCTCCGCGCAAGTAATCTTTCGCCGGCATTTTTTTCTTTCCTGAAGGCTGCAGTTCTGTTACTAGTATTGCCGTCTCATTGCCTGTCGAAACGATGAAACCATCATTTTGTACATCAATGACCGTGCCCGGCAAGGCCTGCTTGCCAGCTTCAAGTTTCATAACTTGCCATATTTTCATAATGGAACCGTCTAAGGTTGTATAAGCAACAGGCCAAGGATTCAGGCCGCGTACATGATTATAGATGTCTTCCCCTGATTTCGACCAGTCGATTTTTTCCTCCGACCGTTTGATGTTGGGCGCAAAAGATGCTTTAGCATCATCTTGCTTGATTGCCTGTAACTCTTCATTTATAAGTTTTGGAAGTGTCTCCGCAAGTAAATCCGACCCTATCTTGCTTAATTTATCATGCAGTGTACCAACATTGTCTTCTTCCTCTATAGTAACTTCAGCCTGAGTCAATATATCACCGGCATCCAATTTTTCTGCCATATACATGATGGTTATCCCAGTCTTTTCTTTCCCCTGTAAAATGGAATAATGAATTGGCGCCCCTCCACGCAGTTCGGGAAGCAGGGAGGCATGTACATTAATACAACCGTACTTAGGGGCATCCAACAATTCATTCGGAAGAATTTGTCCGAATGCCGCCGTCACCACTAAATCAGCATTCAATGCAATGATTTTTTCAAGTTCTTCTTTTTCCCGGATTTTATCAGGCTGATAAACGGGTATCCCATGCTTTTCGGCTTCAACTTTAACTGGCGGCGGCGTTAGCACCTTTTTGCGACCCACTGGACGATCGGGCTGTGTGACAACAGCGATCACATCATACCCTTCATCAATGATTCTTTTCAATACCGGCACCGAAAAGTCCGGTGTACCCATAAAAATTATTTTTGTCATTCTTCTCCATACCTTTCTAACTCTTCTTCCGAAATATACCGGGAAACCTTACTTGTAAATAAGACTCCTTGCAGATGATCGATTTCGTGTAGAAGGGCCCGTGCAAGGAAATCCTCCGCTTCTATCTCGAAATAAGATCCTTTTCGGTCTTGTGCCCGGACTTTGACACGGTAAGGACGCACTACTTCACCATATAAACTCGGGAAGCTCAAGCATCCTTCAACACCTGTCTGTTCTCCTTCCAATTCCAGCACTTCCGGATTAATCAGTTCGATTGCACCTGATCCTTCCTCTATTTCAACGACGGCCACTTGCTTTTTCACGCCAACTTGAGGTGCTGCAAGTCCAACGCCATCAGCCTCCACCATCGTTTCATACATGTTATTTAACAGCTTTGCCAACTTTTTATCAAAACTTGTTACTTTATCGCATTTTTGTTGTAAAATTTTTTCAGGAAACAAAACAATCGGTAAAATAGCCAAAATTAAAGGTACCCTCCTAGATATGAAAAACAACACTTCATTATATAAAAACGCAAGCTGTAACAGCTCGCGGTAATCATCCATCTCTTAAATAATTACATCATGATCTGTGGATTTAAATCTATTGAAATCTGCAAATGATTCTGAGCGGTTTCTTTTTGGTAATGCTCTAAAAGTGTGCGTAAATGCTGATTCAGGTCAGGCTCTCGTTTGTATTTTATCAGACATTGATAGCGATATCTATTGTTGATTCGACTAATGGGCGAAGCAACCGGACCTAGTACGACAGAATCCCGATTCAATCGCGAGCCTAAATAATTGGTGATTTTCTCAGTAACACTCACCGTCTTCATTAAATCTTCATGTGAAACGGTTATCAGGACAACATAATAATATGGAGGGTAATGACTTTGCCTCCTTAGATACATCTCCCGTTCATAAAAAGCATCATAATCCTGCAGGGCAGAAAGCTCGATGCTGTAGTGCTCAGGCGTATAGGTTTGGGTGACCACTTCTCCCGGAAGCTGATGACGTCCCGCCCTTCCGCTGACCTGCGTCAGCAGCTGAAATGTCTTTTCCGAAGAACGGAAATCAGGCAGATGTAGCATCGTATCGGCTGAAAGGACTCCAACCAGAGTGATATTAGGAAAATCAAGGCCCTTGGCTATCATTTGGGTGCCTAGCAATATATCCGCCTTTCCTTCACCAAAGGCATTCAGCAATCGCTCATGTGAACCCTTCTTACTCGTCGTATCAACATCCATTCGTATGACCCTTGCTTCAGGGAGGATTTTTGCAAGCTCTTCTTCAACCTTTTGAGTGCCTGTTCCAAAGAACCTTATATGTTCACTTTCACATTCAGGGCAAACGGAAGGCATTCCCTCTTCAAACCCACAATAATGGCATTTCATTATATCATTAAAGCGATGATATGTAAGTGAAATGTCACAATTAGGGCAGTTGATGACCAATCCGCAGCTTCGACACATCACAAAGGAAGAATGTCCCCTTTTATTTAGCATCAGGACAGTTTGCTCCCCCTTATCAAGCCGGTCTTTCAGCTTGGTAAAGAGCAGCTCCGAAAACATGGAACGATTTCCCGTTCTTAGTTCTTCCCTCATATCTACAATATCCACTGCTGGCAAAGCATTTTTATTCATCCTCTGGCTAAGGGTCAATAATTTATAGACATTTTTCTTGGCTCGCGCAAAAGATTCAAGTGTAGGTGTGGCGCTGCCAAGAATAACCGGACAACCATATGATTTTGCTCTTTCAATGGCAACATCCCTAGCATGGTATCTTGGCGTTTCTTCTTGCTTATAACTGGATTCATGCTCTTCGTCAATGATGACCAGCCCCAGGTTTTCAAAAGGAGCAAACACGGCAGAACGAGCCCCGACCACCACTTTTACTTCTTTGCGGTGAATTTTCCGCCATTCATCATATTTTTCACCTACGGATAAACCGCTATGCATGACAGCTACCTGCTCCCCAAATCGTTCCTTAAACCTCTTCACAGTCTGTGGCGTCAAGGAGATTTCAGGTACAAGCATGATGGCTTCCTTCCCTTTTTCAATGACAGAGGCAATTGCCTGCAGATACACTTCCGTCTTCCCGCTGCCGGTTACACCATATAAAAGGAAGACATCATGTTCATCATGATGTATTTTCTCTTGGATCGGCTTCAATGCAGCGGTTTGTTCAGCTGTCAGTGTAAAGGGAATGGATTTTTCGAACACACGGTTTTCATAAGGATCACGGTATATTTCTTGATCCATTTCAGCCAAGGCCCCTTTTGACACTAGGGATTTGACGGTACCGCTTGATGTGTTCATCAATTCAAGCAAATCCTTTAACGGGATGGGTTCTTGATGTTCAATAAAGTAATGAAGGAGTTCCTGTTGTTTTTTTGCATGGCTGGATATGGCTGATGCCATTTCTTTCAGTTCCATAGGGGAAAGCAAAGATTTTATGACTCGGACCGTCTTCTTGTTAAGTCGGTTTTTCACATTATATTCGAGCTCAAGATTGCCATTTTGCATTTCCTTTTGGACCAGGGAGGCATTTTCCCCTTCAATCACGTCTTTCCAAGATAGTGAATCATTTTTTCCGAAAAGGTTTTGAATGGAGGGAGGGAGCTGATCCTTTTTATCGTCAACGACTTTAATAACTTTTTCATACTTTGCTTTCATTGCTGCCGGAAGCATGGCCTGTAGCGCTGAAATTTTAAAACACATCGCCTCATTGGTCAACCAGTCACCGAGCTGAAGCAATTCATCATTAAGGATGGGCTCCAAATCCATTGGTTCCTTTATAAAGCGTAATTTCGCAAAGTCGCTTTTAGCTTTTAAGCCTGTGACGAACCCCTGCACCATTCTTGGACCGAATGGGACGATGACTCTCATTCCGGGCTTGATGACTTGGTTCCACTTTTCAGGGATGCGATAGTCGAATTCTCGATCCGTTTGTTTAGCAGGTACATCCACGATGACGGATGCTATATCCATAAGACATCATTCCTTTTGCTTGCGAGATACTTCTGCCAGGATGCTTTTAGCTATATCCGCTTTACTCATTTTTGGAAGTTCGGTAGCACTTCCATCTTTATCGTAAATGGTCACGATGTTCGTATCCGTTCCAAATCCTGCCCCTGCGACGGTAACATTATTGGCAACGATCATATCTGCATTCTTTTTGACTAATTTTCCTCTTGCGTATTCTTCAACATTGTTCGTTTCAGCCGCAAAGCCCACCAAAATCTGATGAGTTTTATTTTCACCGAGTTCCTTTAGGATATCCTTTGTCCGTTCAAATTCAATCACATTTTCCCCTGGCTGCTTTTTCATCTTTCGAGTATGATAGACCTTCGGTTTATAATCCGCCACTGCAGCCGTCATGATTACGACATCACTGGTAGCGAACTGATCGAATACCGCATCATACATATCTGCAGCTGATTCCACTGGTATTACACTAGCCTTGGGAGGTGGCGTCAAGTTCACTGGGCCGGTAATCAATGTCACCTCAGCGCCCATTTCAATTGCCGCTTCGGCTAGGGCATAACCCATTTTGCCGCTGGAATGATTCGTCACAAAACGCACCGGATCAATCGCTTCACGTGTCGGTCCTGCCGTTATTAAATATTTCTTTCCTTTAAGAGGCTGTTGCTGTAATTTGCGTTCATTGAAATATCGATTAAGATGTTCTACGATTGTTTCAGGTTCCTCCAATCGTCCTTTCCCTACATATCCGCAGGCCAAATACCCTTCACCCGGTTCAATGAATTGATATCCAAACGCCCGAAGTGTCTCCATATTTTTCTGAACCGCTGGATGTGCGTACATGTGCACGTTCATTGCCGGCGCAACCCAAACAGGTGCTTCCGTTGCCAATAGGGTGGTCGTGATCATATCATCCGCGATTCCATTGGCTACTTTGCCAATGACATTGGCTGTAGCTGGAGCCAACAGGAGGATATCAGCCCAATCAGCCAAGTCGATGTGGGCAATGACTGAAGAATCCTTCTCATCAAAAGTATCTGTGTACACATCATTTCTCGAAAGTGCTTGAAAGGTGAGCGGCGTCACGAACTTACGTGCCGATTCACTCATGATCACTTTAACATGCGCACCTTCCTGAGTTAATTTACTTGTCAGGGCAGCAGCCTTATATACAGCAATCCCGCCGGTGACACAAAGAAGTACTTTTTTATCGATAAGCATGCAAATTTCCCCTAACTATACATTCTATTCTTTCTAATTATGACGGAAAACCGAAGAAATTTCATTTGAAATGCGCAATAACCTATGGATTCCCCCAAACATTACTTTTAAAAAAATCAATACAAACAGGCCTGACACCTTGGCCGCAGGAAGGAAGCACTTTCCAAATGTAACGCTCCTGTTTGCTTTAGGGTGTCAGGCCCGATAGGTCAAGCTCTGTGTTCTCTTAGTTTTCCTCGTAAGAATTATCGTAAGTCAATTTACCGGAATGAATTTCTTCAAGGGCACGACCTACCGATTTATGGGAAACCGGTTTTATAAGGCAATTATCTTTAATTTGCATTTCCCTGGCACGTTTAGCTGCCACCGATACAAGTGAGTATTTAGAATCGATTTTAAGTAATAGAGAATCAATTGATGGATATAACATGATTTATTCCGCCTCCAACATTTTTTTATATAAAACTGCAACTCTTTCCCGACGGCAATGCTCGGCAATTACAATTGCATTAATTCTAGCACATGCTGCATCCACATGATCATTTTCAACAACATAATCGTATAGATCCATAAGTTCTATTTCTTCCTTGGCCACTTTCATCCGGCCTTTTATCGCTTCCTCCGTCTCGGTTCCGCGAGTAACGATGCGGCTTTCGAGTTCAGTCAAACTCGGAGGAGCAAGGAAAATGAAAAGTCCTTCAGGGAACTTCTCCCGGACCTGTTTAGCTCCTTGAACTTCTATTTCCAGAAATACATCTTTTCCGGAATCGATTGTTTCACGGACATAATCCACGGGTGTTCCATAATAATTACCGACGAACTCAGCATATTCCAGCAATTTTCCTTCTTCGATCAGTGCTTCGAATTCCTCGCGTTTTTTGAAGAAATAGTCCACTCCGTCCACTTCACCATGGCGAGGCAGCCTTGTCGTCATCGAAATTGAATATTCGAATGCCGTTCCTGGCTGAGAAAAAATCGCCTTCCTAACAGTTCCTTTACCAACACCGGATGGTCCGGACAAAACGATTAATAAACCTTTTTCTCTCATATTGTTTCAGTTACCCCTCTTCTACGCTGTCATCTCTATCTTGTAGCCGTGCAGCAACCGTTTCCGGTTGAACGGCAGATAAGATAACATGGTCGCTGTCTGTAATTATAACGGCCCTGGTTCTTCTACCATATGTAGCATCTATTAAGGATCCGCGATCTCGGGCGTCTTGGATGATCCTTTTTATCGGAGCCGATTCAGGGCTCACGATGGATACGATCCGGTTCGCGGAAACGATATTCCCAAAACCAATATTAATGAGCTTAATTGACATTTTTGTCCCCCATTCATATATATTGTCACCTTGTTAGGTTCATCATAAACCGACTACTCGATATTTTGAACCTGTTCCTTTAATTTTTCAAGCAAACTTTTCATTTCCACCACTTCTTTCGTAATGGCCGAATCATTTGCCTTTGATCCAATCGTATTGACTTCCCTATTCATTTCCTGGACAAGGAAGTCAAGTTTCCTTCCAATTGGTTCACTGAGGGTAAGGGTCCTTGAAAATTGCTGTACATGGCTATCGAGTCTGGTCAGTTCTTCATTTATATCACATTTATCAGCAAAAATGGCCGCTTCTGTCACAATACGGCTATCTTCAATCAATCCATCAGTCAACTCGGCCAGTTTGATTTCCAATCGGGCTTTATATTTTTCGACGACTGAAGGTGCATGCATTTTGACCCCTGCTACTATCTCACCAAACTTTTCAAGCTGGCGTTTCATGTCCGAGGCAAGCTCCTGACCTTCCAGATCCCGCATTTTTTTCAGATTTTCCAATGCCCCCGTGACAGCCTTCATTAACAGGGATTCCAAATCGGCAGGAACCGCAGGTACTTCTTCCGTCACGAAAATCGAATCAAGTTGCAGCATATCCTGTAATGTAATTGAACTTTCCAGATTGTATTTTCCCTTGACTTCATCCATCAATCCCACATATTGATCAGCAAGATCCCAATCGATCTTCACCTTTTTGGAAACCAGGCTCTCACCTTCCACTGTAATGAAGATTTCCACCCGTCCCCTTCTTATGTATTGATTCGCCTTCTTTTTTACCTTTTCTTCCAAAACCAAAAGCTGGCGCGGCATTCGAATCGTATATTCACAAAAACGATGGTTAACGGTCTTGATTTCAGCAAAAACCCTGACCTGTTCGTTTTCCGCTTCTTCTCTTCCATAGCCCGTCATACTGGTAACCATGGTTCCACATCCTATCAAAACATAATGTAGTAATTTGGTCTTTTAACATTCATTATATATTAGCTAAAGTACGGAAACATTAGCTTACAAATAAAATACTACAAAAATAAAAAGGCAATAGAGCAAGACTCTACCACCTTAAAGATTATACCATATATCATTGTGCTTTTCTTGCTAAAAAGGTTCCAGCCAGTAAAAAAGTTGGTATGGATGCCATTCCTATTACTAATAGCCAATCCCTTCCCGAAATCGGTACCGTATGAAAGATGGTTTGTAAAGGCTGCACATACATGACGGCTACCATCAATAATAGGGAGGATAGTACCGCCCCCACTAGATAAAGGTTACCGAATGGATTTCTCGAGAAGATCGAACGTTCACTTCGGCAATCGAATACATGTATAAGCTGAGCCAGGACCAGGGTAGCGAAAGCAATCGTTTGTGCATAAGCAAGGTTATCCGGATTTGCACGATATACAACATAAAATGCAATCAATGTGGAAACCCCTATCAGAAAACCGCGTGAGATGATCTTCCAGCCAAGCCCCCTTCCAAAAACACCTTCATTGGCATTTCTTGGATTCCTTTTCATTACATCTTCTTCTGCGGCATCCAGTCCCAATGCCATCGCGGGCAGTCCGTCGGTTACAAGGTTCACGAATAAGATCTGGATTGGTATCAATGGTAATGGCAAGGCGCATAGCATCGCAAAAAACATGACCAAAATCTCCCCAACATTGGAAGCAAGCAGGTAACGGATGAACTTCCTGATGTTTTCGTAAATATTCCTGCCTTCTTTGATGGCCGATTTTATTGTGGCAAAATTATCGTCAACCAATATCAAGGAAGAAGCTTCTTTAGCAACATCAGTCCCCGTGATGCCCATGGATATACCAATATCCGCTGATTTTATCGCAGGGGCATCATTGACACCATCCCCTGTCATTGCAACGACATGTCCTTTATTTTGCAAGGCTTTTACGATTTTCAACTTATGTTCCGGGGAAACTCGGGCAAATACCGAAACAGTTTCAACAACTTCCTCAAGTTCCCCGACTTCCATGTCCGCCAATTGCCGTCCTTCAAGTACACGGTCTTTTCCTTTTAAAATTCCAAGCTCTTTAGCAATTGCCTTTGCGGTTATCACATGGTCGCCTGTAATCATGACAGTTTTGATCCCGGCGTCCCTGCATTCCTTAACTGCCTGTTTCACCTCCGGACGAGGGGGATCGATCATGCCCTGCAGTCCCATGAAGGTCAAATTACGCTCAGCTTCGGTTTCATGCAGCAAAATCGTTCCTTTTGAAAGAGGTTTATAACCTACAGCAATCATTCTAAGTGCCTGCGAAGCAAGCCCATTCATGTCCTGTTGCACCCTTTCCTTACTCTCCCGATTTAATATTTCCGACCTTCCTTCCCAAAGAATCGTGTCGGACTGGGCAATCAATACGTCCGGGGCACCTTTTACGATAACGAAATGATTATCTTTATCATCCTTCACTATGACACTCATCATTTTGCGGCTCGAGTCAAATGGAAACTCCTTTACTATCGTAAACCTCTTAGATAGGTGTTCCCTCGTCAATCCCGCTTTCATTGCCGCGACCAACATCGCCCCTTCTGTCGGATCACCGTCTAGAATATATTGTTTACCATTCTCCTTTAACTCAGCTTTATTACAGAGCATGCCGAATGTAATTATTTGAAGCAAGGCATTATGGTTTTTCGGGGCAACTGAAACTCCCTCTAAAGAAAATTCTCCGACCGGATTGTAACCAGTACCGCCCACATCCCAAGTTTTTCCTCCACTCCAAACCTTCGTCACCGTCATTTTGTTTTGTGTCAGTGTACCTGTTTTATCTGAGCAAATCACTGTTGCACAGCCAAGCGTTTCTACGGCAGGAAGCTTACGGACAATTGCTTTTTGTTTGATCATACGCTGAACACCTAAAGACAAGGCTACGGTCACAATGGCTGGCAAGCCTTCGGGAATCGCCGCAACAGCCAAAGATACCCCGGCCAAAAACATCGTATAAAGATCATGTCCTTGAATGACACCAGTCAGGACCACGATTACAGTTAATATTAAGGCCGTGACGATCAAGATTTTGCCTAGCTGCTCCAACCTCCGTTGAAGCGGTGTTTCTTTTGTTTCTGCAGTCTGCAGGAGATCCGCAATCTTTCCCATCGCCGTATTCATTCCTGTAGCGATTACGATTCCGACTCCATTCCCTCTTGTCACCATCGTTCCCATAAAAGCCATATTTTCCTGATCACCGATACCTTCAACCTCATTCATCAATGGATCAGAACATTTAACGGCCGGGAGTGACTCGCCGGTAAGTGCCGACTCTTCTATTTCAAGGCTTGAATGGTCGATGATCCGTAAATCGGCACCAATACGGTCACCGCTCGAAAACTTCAGGATATCCCCTACAACCACTTCTCTCGATGGGATTTTCATCCACTGGCCATCTCGAAGCACGTTAACTTGCGGTGCAGCCATTTCCTTTAAGGCATCCAAGGATTTTTCTGCCTTCCGTTCTTGAAAAAAACCAAGTAATCCATTCAAAAAAACAATCGCCATGATGGCAATCGCATCGATATATTCACCCAATATCCCTGAAACCAATGTCGCGGCAAGTAAAACTATGACCATGAAATCTTTGAATTGGGCGAAAAATAAAAGAATGGCTGACTGTTTTTCTCCTTCCTTCAATTCGTTAAAACCGTTCTTTCGCAGCCTGTCCTTTACTACATCATCGTCCAAACCGTGTGTAACGTTTGTTTGAAGCGCTTTCTCCATTTCTTGATTATTCATTTCCCTGAACTCCATCAAGTATCACACATCCCTTTGAATAGAATGAAATAGGCTCCTGTATACATCTCAACAGGCGCTTTTTGCTTTACTCTTCCAACACCTGCCTGCTTACCGATACATAAAACAACCTGCTCTTCTTCCATGATTATTCAGACTCGTCCAAAATAATGCTATAATTAAACAGAATTGCGGAAAGAAGAACGATCCGGATAATTTTTTGTATGAACGAACTGTAATCATGATGAATGGACCAATTTTTTATTCAATATCAGGAAATAAAAAAAGCATCCATTCACTGTACCTGAACTGCTGCTTTCACCCAGTTCGCTAAAGTAATTGTGATTAACTAAAATGGGCAGCCGTGATGCATTTATAACGCCCGGCAAAAATGAGTTCTTAGAAAATCTTATGTAAAGGAAGTAAAAATAGAATGTCATTTGATGGATTATTTACAAAAGCGATGACGGAAGAAATCGCTTCTTTATTAGAAGGTGGACGAATCAATAAGGTACATCAGCCTTATAAAAATGAAGTAATACTGGTTGTTCGTGCTGGAGGTAAGAACCATAAGCTCTTATTATCAGCCCATCCAAGTTATTCGAGGGTGCAAATGACCGAAGAAAGTTATGAAAATCCCAAAGAGGCACCCATGTTCTGCATGCTTCTTAGGAAGCACCTCGAAGGCTATACGATAGAAAATATTTATCAATATGAACTTGATAGGATGATCATTTTTGAAGTGAAGGGCCGTAATGAGCTTGGCGATGTCTCTCAAAAGCAGTTAATCATCGAAATCATGGGGCGACACAGCAACATTGTTTTAGTAGATAAAGAACGAAATATGATTTTGGACAGTATTAAGCATGTTTC
Source organism: Bacillus sp. 220_BSPC (assembly GCF_001054655.1). Taxonomy (NCBI): domain Bacteria; kingdom Bacillati; phylum Bacillota; class Bacilli; order Caryophanales; family Bacillaceae; genus Bacillus; species Bacillus sp. 220_BSPC. The sequence goes on along the minus strand of NZ_JVPL01000185.1, from coordinate 86,628 downwards.
ACATGCCGTCAACAGTTATCGGGCGATATTGCCCGGCCAGGAATATAAGGCTCCACCCGCACAGGAAAAGAATGATCCCTTCAAGGCTACCGAGGACGATATCAGGAAGAATATTGACTTCAATTCAGGAAAGCTGGATCGACAGCTTGTTGCCCATTTTTCAGGAGTTTCACCATTAGTTGCAAAGGAAGCCGTCTACCGGGCCGGACTTGCCAACAGCACGACCCTTCCAACAGCCTTTTTAAAGATTATCCAGGAAATCTCGGAACAGAAATATGCTGCCACGATCAAACAAGATGGAAATAAAGAAGTTTTTTATATGCTTTCACTAGAGCATCTGTCTGGGAATCAACGTACGTTTTCTTCATTGAGCGAGATGCTGGACCGCTATTACTTCGGAAAGGCAGAAAGAGATCGGGTTAAGCAAAAGAGTCAGGATGTAGAACGTTTCATTACTAATGAAATCGAAAAGAACTCAAAAAAAATCGGCAAGCTCGAACGTACATTGAAAGATACGGAACGCGGAGAACAGTATCAGTTGTTCGGTGAGCTGCTTACAGCTAATCTATATCAAATGAAAAAAGGCATGAAGGAAATAGAAGTCGTCAATTATTATGATGAAGAACAAAGTATGGTCACCATCCCGCTTGACCCATTAAAAAATCCGTCAGATAATGCACAAAAGTACTTCTCCAGATACCAAAAGTCCAAAAATGCAGTTGGAGTGGTCCAAGAACAAATCGAAAAAACAAAATTGGAATTGGCCTACTTCGAAGCCTTGCATCAGCAGCTCCAATCAGCGTCACCCAGGGATATAGAGGAGATTCGGGAAGAACTTCAGGAAGAAGGATACATTAGGCAAAAAAAGAAAAAAGGCATGAAAAAGCCTGCAAATGCAAAACCGCAGCTTGAAACATATTATGCTACGGATGGAGATCTCATTTTTGTCGGGAAGAATAATAAACAAAATGATTATTTAACGAATAAGTTTGCACGCCGTGATGAAATATGGCTTCATACCAAAGATATACCCGGCTCACATGTTGTGATTCGAAATGAATCGCCAAGTGAAAAAACAATAAAAGAGGCAGCCGTATTAGCAGCTTTCTTCAGTAAAGCAAAGCAATCGAGTTCAGTGCCCGTTGATTTCACACAGGTTCGCCATGTTAAGAAACCGAATGGTTCCAAGCCCGGGTTCGTAATCTATGACCAGCAGCAGACCGTTTATATTACACCGGATGCCGATACTGTCATACGCTTAAAGGAAGCGGTAAAAGAGTAAAAAAATAGAGGGGGCCCAGTCCTTAGTGATTGGGCCCCCTCTATTTTCATGCCAAAATCCAAGCTGTATCAGCCGGATTCTCCCGCCATTTTTTTAGCTTTTCCAATTCTTCTGCCGTGATGTACCCTTTATCATTAGCGACTTTTATCAAAGTAGAGTAGTCACTCAACGAATGGTTAATAATGCCCTCAGCTTCGAATTTTTCTTTTCCCTTTTCCAATTCGTAAGTAAAGATCGAAACGACTCCTAGAACATCACATCCAGCCTCTTTCAGCGCGTTAACAGCAGTAATCACACTTCCGCCGGTTGAAATCAAGTCTTCTACAACCACCACTTTTTGTCCTGGAACTGCGCGGCCTTCGATTTGATTGCCCTTTCCGTGCTCCTTGGCTTTGGATCGAACATAGCACATCGGTGCATTTAATTTTTCACTCACCCAAGCTGCATGCGGAATGCCGGCAGTTGCTGTGCCTGCAATCAGTTCAGCCTCAGGAAAATGCTGTTCAATCAAACCTTTCAATCCTTCCGCTATTTCATTGCGAACCTCTGGGTATGAAAGGGTTAAGCGATTATCACAATAAATGGGTGATTTAATTCCAGATGCCCAAGTAAAGGGGTCATTCGGCTGTAGGTACACTGCTTTTATTTCCAATAGATGTTCAGCTATCTTATTATTTAACATGATATTCCCTCCCAAGCTGCTTTCATATCCAAATACGCCCTTAATGGATCTGCCGCCCCCGTAATGGCTCTCCCTACAACGATGGCATCCGCTCCAAAATCCCTAGCTTGTTCAGGCGTGGCAATTCTCTTTTGATCATGCGTCTGTCCACCTGCACTTCGGATTCCAGGTGTGACGGTTAAGAATTCATGACCGATGCGTTCATGTATGTTCTTTACTTCATGGGTAGAACAGACGACGCCATCCAATCCTGCCTGTCTAGTAAGGTTTGCATAATGGAGAACCGAATCTTCCAGAGACCCGGCAATGTTTTGCTCAGCATTCATTTGTTCTTGTGACGTACTCGTCAGTTGGGTAACCCCAATGCATAATGGACGTTTTTTACCAGCGGACGTCCCCTTATCCAGACCTTCCATGGCTGCTTCCATCATCTTTTGTCCACCTGCCGCATGTACATTGACCATGTCAGCGCCTAAAGCTGCCAATCCAGTCATGGCCATTTTAACGGTATTTGGAATATCATGAAGCTTCAAGTCCAAAAACACATCGTGGCCTTGCTCCTTTACGAAAGAAACGATTGATGGACCATTTTGATAAAATAATTCCATCCCCACTTTTACAGCCAGTTTTTCCGAATGGAACTGTTTTAGGAATGTCTCCGTTTGAAGGAGGTCAGGGAAATCAAGAGCGATTATTAGTGACTGTTTCATTTTGCTTCCAGCTCCTTCCGGTACATTCTGAAATATGGTCAAATCCCAGCTCATCCAACAATTTTGGTAATTCTTCGATGATGGTCGGGCAAACAAAGGGATCCACGAAATTCGCGGTTCCCACCGCAACAGCACTGGCACCCGCATAGAAAAATTCAATGACGTCTTCCGCCGTAGCGATGCCGCCCATTCCGATTATTGGAATAGAAACTTGCTGGCTAACCTCATAAATCATCCGGAGCGCTACAGGTTTTATTGCAGGACCAGATAATCCACCCGTTCTGTTAGAAAGGATCGGTTTGCCCGTTTTTAAATCCAATCGCATGCCGACTAATGTATTTATCATTGTCAACCCGTCGGCCCCGCCATCTTCAACCGCTTTGGCCATATCCACAATATTACTGACATTCGGTGAAAGCTTCACATAGACTGGGACGGAAGATACTTCCTTTACCGCCTTGGTTACCTCTTTGGCAACTTCCGGTACCGTACCGAAAGCTATGCCTCCTTCTTTTACATTCGGACAAGAGATATTCAATTCAAGTGCTTTCACATTCCCCTCCTTACTTATTTCACTGGAAACTTTTACATAGTCATCTATTTGCGAACCTGCAACGTTGGCAATGATGGGAACATCATACCTACTTAGCCAGGCCAGTTCTTCACTGATCACCTTTTCCAAGCCTGGATTCTGCAGACCGATGGCGTTCAGCATTCCCGAAGAGGTTTCCGCAACTCGCGGAGTCGGGTTACCGAACCTCGGCTCAGGAGTGGTCGCTTTGATCATGATCGCCCCAAGAATATCCAAGTCGAAAAATTGACTGTATTCACGGCCGAATCCAAAGCATCCAGATGCTGGCATGACCGGGTTTTTCAAGTGTAATCCTGGTAATTCAACTGAAAGCCTGCTCATAATACCACCTCTCCTGCCCGGAATACGGGTCCATCGCTGCAAACCTTTTTATAACTGAAACCAGTTGGATCATCCCCTGTATGACACACGCAAGCAAAGCATGCACCGATGCCGCATCCCATCCTTTCCTCAAGGGACAGGAAAAGCTTTTTCTCACGATAGCCCGCTTCCAAGGCTCTTAACATTGGTGTAGGCCCGCATGAAAAGATCGTTGCAAACTCTTGCTCCAGATTGTCTATTACAGTCGTAACAAATCCTTTTGTCCCGTATGAACCATCCACAGTGGCAATATAGGTATCACCTAATTCACTGAATTCTTTTTCGTAAAAGATGGCTGACTTGGTCTGGAAGCCCAATACATGGATTACCGTAACACCTTTCGCAACCAACATTTGTGATAATTGATACAGGGGCGGGACACCAATCCCGCCGCCAACCAATAATGCCGTTTCACCCTGTTTAGCCTCATGAACGGGAAATCCGTTGCCAAGGGGTCCAAGGATATCGACCGCTTCCGCCTCTTTACGCTGCGATAACAATGTCGTTCCTTTACCTTCAGCCCGGTATATCATCGTGAACTGTTTTTCACTGCTGTTGTAAGAAGAAATCGAAATCGGGCGTCTTAACAATGGCTCAGTGCCTTCTGTTGTCTTGACTTGGACAAACTGGCCTGGTTGATTCATCTCTGAAACCAATTCACCTTGCAGGGTAAGTTCAAAGATGGATGGGGCCAGTTCCTTATGATTTAACACCTTCATTCTTTCCTTCTTGATCATATATAGCTCACCTCACGACTTTTTTCCGTTTTTCCCATTGCTTCTGCCGAGAAGGTCATGGATTCTATCACTCTTAAAATGGCTTCTGCCGTATCAAGTGATGTTAGGCATGTCACTCCATTTTCAACCGATTCACGTCGGATTCTGAAACCATCCCGTGCCGGTTGCTTACCTTTTGTCAAAGTATTTATGACAAATTGCGCATCCCCGTTCCGGATGACATCCAGCAGGTTTGTACCTTCTTCGCCAATTTTTCCGACAATCGCAGTCGGGATTCCTGATTGCTCCAATAGGGCAGCAGTTCCGCTGGTGGCTATCAGCTTGAAGCCGATATTATGGAAACGCCTTGCTAAAAGCAGCGCTTCTTGCTTATCTTTATCCGATATCGTCAATAACACCGAACCATGCCCCTTGATCTTGAAACCGGAAGCGACCAGCCCTTTATATAAAGCTTTTTCAAGGGTGCTATCTTTCCCCATTACTTCACCGGTCGATTTCATTTCAGGTCCGAGTGAGATGTCCACACCTCTTAATTTCGCAAATGAGAAGACCGGCACTTTCACATAGACCCCAGTTTGTTCTGGCACTAACCCCGATTTGTAACCTTGGCTTTCAAGCGTGTGGCCCAAGATGACCTTCGTGGCTAAGTTAGCCATCGGCACATTCGTAATTTTACTTAAGAATGGAACGGTTCGGCTGGAACGTGGATTTACTTCAATCACATACACTTCTTCATTGCTGATGACATATTGAATGTTCAAGAGACCAATTATATTCAAGCCTTTTGCCAATCGGGTCGTATAATCAATGATTACTTCTTTTTGTTTCTCCGTTAAGTTTTGTGGCGGATAGACTGCAATCGAGTCACCTGAATGGACGCCGGCGCGCTCAATATGCTCCATGATCCCAGGGATAACGACCGTTTCGCCATCGGAAATACCATCCACTTCGATTTCCTTACCCGTTAAGTAGCGGTCTATCAGGACAGGATGATCCGGATTTATTTTCACGGCATTTTTCATGTAATGCAGCAATTCTTCTTGTTTATAGACGATTTCCATCGCTCTTCCTCCGAGGACATACGATGGCCTTACTAAAACCGGGTACCCGATATCTTCAGCGATGACGATCGCTTCATCAACCGATGTTGCAGTTTTGCCCTTTGGCTGAGGGATGCCTAAATCCTTAAGTGCTTTTTCAAATTTATTTCGATTTTCCGCCCTATCCAGGTCTTCAAGTGAAGTACCAAGGATTTTCACTCCTCTTTCAACAAGACCATCTGCAAGGTTGATTGCTGTCTGTCCGCCAAACTGGACGATGACCCCTTCCGGTTTTTCCAAATCGATGACATGCATGACATCTTCAATAGTCAATGGTTCGAAATAAAGTTTGTCGGAGATACTGAAATCCGTCGAAACTGTTTCTGGATTGTTGTTGATGATGATCGCTTCATATCCCGCTTCCTTAATGGCCCATACCGAGTGTACGGTCGCATAATCAAACTCTACTCCTTGCCCGATCCGAATTGGGCCTGATCCCAGAACAATGACACTTTTCTTGTCAGTGACGATGGATTCATTCTCATCTTCGTATGTCCCATAAAAATACGGAGTTTCCGATTCGAATTCGGCAGCACATGTATCAACCATTTTGTAAACAGGGATGATTCCTTGCTGTTTCCGGTATTCATAGACATCAATTTCGGGAACTCCCCATATTTCTGCGATTGTTTTGTCAGAAAACCCTAGTTCTTTAGCCTTTTGCAATACTTCACAATCAAAAGAATGTTCTTTAAGCTGCTTTTCAAAGTCGATTATCTTTTTCAACTTATGCAAGAAGAATAAATCGATCTGGCTCCATTCGTGGATGGTTTCGATCGTTTTTCCCCTTCTTAACGCTTCACCGATATAGAATAACCGTTCATCTCCGGCTTTTCTGATCCGTTTCTCTATCTTTCCATCCTCAAACTCGTCATTCAAATTAAGATGGAATATACCCGCTTCAAGGGAACGCACAGCTTTTAAGATTGATTCCTCGAATGTACGGCCGATTGCCATGACTTCTCCTGTCGCTTTCATTTGGGTACCGAGCCTACGGTTGGCGCTTTCGAACTTATCGAAAGGCCAGCGCGGAATTTTCGTAACGACATAGTCCAGTGCCGGTTCAAAGCTGGCATAGGTTTTGCCAGTGACAGGGTTCATCATTTCATCGAGCGTCAAACCAACGGCTATCTTTGCTGCTAGCTTTGCAATTGGATACCCAGTCGCTTTTGAAGCAAGTGCCGAAGAACGGCTGACCCTTGGGTTCACTTCAATGACATAATATTGATAGCTGTTTGGATCTAGCGCAAGCTGAACATTACATCCACCTTCAATTTTCAAGGCGCGGATAATCTTCAAAGACGTATTTCGAAGCATTTGATACTCTCTGTCACTTAATGTTTGGCTTGGGGCCGCAACGATTGAATCGCCTGTATGGACACCGACAGGATCGAAGTTTTCCATATTACAAACAACTATTGCATTATCATTGGAATCACGCATCACTTCATATTCCACTTCTTTGAAACCGGCAATGCTCTTCTCAAGCAGACATTGGTGAACCGGGCTGCTTTTCAGGCCACCCTCAACGATCTCGATAAGCTGCTCTTCGTTATCACAAATCCCACCGCCTGTTCCGCCAAGCGTGAAGGCTGGACGAACAATGACCGGATAGCCGACTCGTTCAACGAATGTATAAGCTTCTTCCAGGTTATGAATAATGTCGCTGTCAGGCACTGGTTCCCCCAGATCGTTCATTAGCGTACGGAAAAGGTCACGGTCTTCCGCTTGTTGGATAGCCGAAAGTTTGGTCCCAAGAATTTGGACATTGCATTCTTCCAGGATTCCTGATTCGGCAAGCTCAACTGCCATGTTCAAGCCAGTCTGTCCGCCCAAGGTAGGTAACAGTGCATCCGGGCGCTCTTTACGAATGATTTTGCTGACAAATTCCAATGTGATCGGTTCGATATAAACCGCGTCAGCCATTTCAGTGTCTGTCATGATTGTCGCAGGGTTAGAGTTAATCAGGATCACTCGATAGCCTTCTTCTTTTAAGGCTATACACGCTTGGGTTCCTGCATAATCGAACTCGGCGGCCTGTCCGATGACGATCGGACCGGAACCAATTACTAGGATGCTTTTTATATCATTGCGTTTTGGCATGTTTTTTCCCCCTTGTTGGTTGCAGCTTCAATCATTTGTAAGAATTCATTGAATAGGTAGTTGGCATCTTCCGGACCTGGTGATGCTTCCGGGTGATATTGTACGGTGAAAGCTGGATACTTTTTATGGCGCAGACCTTCAATCGTATCGTCATTCAATGCTGTATGTGTCACAATAAGATCTGTACTTTCAATGGAAAGCTCTTCAACTGTATATCCATGATTTTGAGATGTGATGGATACCTTTCCGGTACGAAGGTCCCTAACCGGATGATTCGAACCTCGATGGCCGAATTTTAATTTTGCCGTATCCGCCCCGTTTGCAAGTGCGAATAATTGATGTCCTAAACAGATTCCGAATAACGGTACTTGCGTTTGGATTGTACGGATCATTTCGAGCGTCTCATGAACACTTTTCGGATCTCCAGGGCCGTTTGAAAGCATCACGCCATCCGGATGGTATTGCATCACTTCTTCGGCCGTGACGTTATAAGGGACAACCACGACATCACAGCCGCGCTTCGTCAACTCACGTAAAATCCCATGCTTCATGCCGTAGTCTACAAGAACAACCCGCGGGCCTCTGCCCGGGCTGGAATAAGGTGCTTTTGTTGAAACCTGTTTTACCTGATTAGAAGGAATCACTGTTGCCTTCAATTGGGAAACCACTTCACTTGCATCTTTATTGATATTGCAAAGCGCCCCTTTTAGTGCACCTGATTTCCTGATGATTCTTGTCAGCTTTCTCGTATCGATTCCGCTTATTCCAGGTATGTTCTTCATTTTCAGATATTCATCTAGTGATAATTGGTTTCGCCAGTTGGAAGGAAGTTCTGCTGTTTCCTTAACGACGAATCCTGCTATGGCTGGATTGATGGATTCAAAGTCATCACGGTTTATCCCGTAATTCCCGATTAATGGATACGTAAGTGTAACGATTTGACCGCAATACGATGGATCGGATAGAATCTCTTGGTAACCGGTCATTCCTGTGTTAAAAACGACTTCACCTATTTTTTCTACGTCCCCGCCGAATGCTTCCCCAAGGAATACTGTCCCATCTTCTAAAATTAGCTGTCTTTTCATCCTTGAACACGTCCTTTTTCCCAAGCTATTTTTCCTTCTGCAATCGTCATGACCGGCCAGCCATAACATTTCTTTTCATTAAAAGGTGTATTTTTCCCTTTTGAAGCAAACTCTTCAGCATTGATTTCTTTTTCCGTTTCCAAATCGATGAGTACGATATCCGCAGTAGCACCTTCTTTTAGCTTTCCATAAGGAAGGGAGAAGCTTTCGGATGGTTTGATTGTCATGAAATCGATCAATTGCTTTAATGTTATGACGCCCTTTTTAACCAATTCGGTGTAAAGCAGCGGGAAGGCCGTTTCCAATCCTACGATTCCGAAAGGAGCCAGCTGCATTCCCTGCGCCTTTTCCTCTGCCGCATGCGGGGCATGGTCTGTTGCTATAAAATCGATGGTTCCGTCAAGCAGTCCTTCAATCAACGCGTCCCGATCTTCACGGCCCCTTAATGGCGGGTTCATTTTATAATTCGTATCAAGTCCCGGTATATCATCTTCACATAATAATAAGTGATGCGGTGTTACTTCGGCGGTAACGCGGATACCTGCACGCTTTGCATCCCTTACCGTCCTTACCGATTCCTTTGTGGATATATGGCACACGTGATAATGACAGTCTGCCGCTTCGGCAAGAAGTATATCCCGGGCGATATGTACAGCTTCACATACCGACGGAATTCCATTGATCCCCTGTTCTTTTGAGAATCTTCCTTCATGGACGGAGCCTTTATTGATTAAGCTATTGTCTTCACAATGAGCAACAATGGCCATATCTTGAGCGGCTGCCCGTTTCATCGCTTCCAGCATCATCCCGGCTTCTTGAATTCCTACGCCATCGTCTGTAAAGGCGAAAGCACCCGTTTGTTTTAGTGAAGCAAAGTCGGTCAGCTCCTTGCCAGCTTCCCTAATCGTAATGGATGCATATGGGAGTACCCTGACATGAGCCGTTTCTTCAATTTTCCTGTTAAGCGCTTCTAGGTTCTCCACTGTATCAGGAACTGGCCTTGTATTAGGCATCGCCGCTACCGTAGTGAAACCGCCTCTTGCCGCTGCAAGCGTCCCGCTTGCGATTGTTTCCTTATGTTCACCGCCCGGTTCGCGTAAATGGACATGCAGGTCAACAAGCCCAGGTGTAATCAGTAATCCTCCAGCGTCAACTACGTTACAATTTTCCGTCGCCAAGTTCTCGCCGATCTTTGTGATGACCTTGCCTTCTATCTCAATGTCCGCTTTTTTGAATGAGTTTTGATTATCTAGCAATACTCCATTTTTGATTACTGTTTTCATGGATGTTTCCCCCTTCGGTTTGTTCAAGCACATTTTTTAATACGGCCATTCTAATGAACACGCCATTTTCCATTTGTTTAAAAATTCTCGAGCGGCTGCATTCGACTAAATCACTGTCTATTTCAACACCGCGGTTTATTGGTGCAGGATGCATGATGATCGCATCCGGTTTCATATTTTTTTCACGTTGTTTGGTCAGGCCGAATTTTTCCAGGTAATCTCCATTTGCCTGATCGTATTTATCAATATGCCTTTCATGCTGTATTCTGAGCAGCATGACCACATCCGATGTAGCTACCGCATGATCGATGTCTTCATACCTTCCCAAACTGTTTGTTCTGTCAAACCATTCAGGCGGACCCGAAAATACGACATTCGCTCCTAAACGAGTCAGTGCTTCTGCATTCGAATTCGCAACCCGACTATGCCTTACATCACCGATTATCGCAATCTTCAGACCTTTGAAACTTTTAAACTCTTGTTTAATCGTCAATAAGTCCAGTAATGATTGGGTTGGGTGATTTCCGCAGCCATCCCCTGCATTGATTATTGGAATCCCGATCTTCTCATTCAATTCGTCAAAATAATTATCCTGTTCATGACGGATGATCAAGGCATTTACACCTATCGCTTCTAACGTTTTAACTGTGTCATATAAGGTTTCGCCTTTTAACACGGATGATGTACCCGCATCAAAAGGAATGACCTCAAGTCCCAATTTTCTTTCAGCCATTTCAAAGCTTGATTTTGTACGTGTACTTGGTTCAAAGAAGAGATTGGCAACTGTGGTCAGCTGCTTTGGAATCCAGCTGGTTCCGTTGGCAAAACACTCTGCCTCATGTAAAATCCCTTCAATCTCACTTATTGTCAATTCATTCATGGTCAATAATTTTTTCATCGATCCTGCTCCTCTCACATTTGTGATGCGGGGCATAAAAAACACCCCGCCATTAAGGACAGGGTGTAGGTCATAAAGATTGTGAGGACACGGAATGGTTTACACTTTTCTCCGTTCTCATTCATCTTTACAGCAACACCCTTTTAAGCCTCTCTGGACTTCTTTTAAAAGGTGATCTATTGTTTTGATGCAATATCTTATTTTCCAAATATATCTCCGGATATTTTTTCCCTGTCAGGAAGAATCAAGTTAAGAAGGATTCCGACGATGGCTGAAAGTGCCATTCCGGAAAGCGATACCGTTTCCGATAGTTGTACGAACGCCCCTCCGATTCCTAACACCAGGATGACTGAAGCTATCATCAGGTTTCTTTTCTTGTCAAAGTCGACCTTATTATCAATTAGCATCCTCAATCCACTTGAGGCGATGATACCGAAGAGCAAGATGGAAATGCCGCCCATCACAGCTGTAGGTATCGAGCTGATGACTGCTGAAATCTTACCGTTAAAGCCAAAGATGATTGCAGTCAATGCCGCCCCTCCGATGATATAGACACTGTACGCCTTCGTCATAGTCAGGACCCCAATATTTTCACCATACGAAGTCAGCGGCGGCCCACCGATGAAGGACCCAATCATGATTCCTGCGCCATCTCCTAAAATCGAGCGATGCAAACCTGGCTTTCCCAAAAAGTTTCTGCCGACTACTTTGCTCAGTACCATCTGGTGACCGATATGTTCTGATAAAGTTACGATGGCAACCGGTACCATGATGGCAATGACTTCCCATGAGAAGGTCGGTGTATAGGTTACATACGGAAACATGAATTCAGGCATTTCCCACCATTTTGCTGCCTTGATTGGTTCATAATCTATTATACCTGCTACAGCCGAACAGCCGTAGCCCACTAGGATTCCCATTAAAATGGGGATCAAGTTAATGAATCCCTTAAAGAATACGTTGCAGATGATTGTTACCGCTAAAGTGATCAGCGCTATAATTATATAAGTGACGCTGTATTTATCTTGCGGATCATACATTGCCATGTCCACTGCCGTTCCGGCAAGGCTTAATCCGATTACGATAATCACCGGACCCACCACAACCGGAGGAAGTATATTCATTAACCAGCTCAAACCGACTTTTTGGATGATCAAAGCTACAATCCCATATATGAACCCTGCCGCAAAACAGCCGATCATGGCCGCTTCCGGACCTCCCAAAGCCTTAGCCGCGATGATTGGCGTAATGAAAGCGAAAGATGAACCGAGATAAGCTGGTATCTGACCTTTCGTTATCAATAAGTACGAAAGTGTTCCCAACCCGCTTGAAACCAGTGCTACCGCCGGGCTTAAACCTACCAGGAATGGCACCAGCACCGTTGCGCCGAACATGGCGAACAAATGCTGGATGCTTAACGTAATCCACTGTCCAGCCTTTGGCACGTCCTCGACATCCAGTACGATGTCCCTTTTCATTTCTTCCATTTCCGTATCCCCCTCATGAAAATTCCATCAAAACTGTAAAAACCCTCTTTGCAGTATACAAAGAGGGTTTCTCAGAAGGTAAATGCCTATACATGGGCATAGCTCTTCCGATTGACTCCCCTTTGCCAGCCTCTCTGGACTGTCTTTAAAAGGGTAATATGAAATTTTCATGGTGTTTAGTTTTCTAATATAGTAACTTGATCTACTTGATCTACTTCTGTTAAAGTAACTGTAATTTTTTCAGATTGGGAAGTCGGAACGTTTTTACCGACGAAATCCGCGCGAATCGGCAGTTCCCTGTGTCCCCTATCCACTAATACGGCAAGCTGGATCTGCGAAGGTCTTCCCAAATCCACCAGAGCATCCATTGCCGCTCTAACGGTTCTGCCTGTGAAAAGAACATCATCCACTAAAATCACTTTCTTGTCAGTGATATTGACCGGAATGTCCGAACCTTTTACGATGGGTTCCCCATCATTGGTCTTTTTCGAAAGGTCGTCGCGATAAAGTGTAATATCCAGTTCACCCAGCTCTATTTCCTTGCCTTCTATTTGATTGATGCGCTTTGCAAGTCGGTCAGCGAGGAAAATCCCGCGTGTACGTATCCCGATTAAGACGCAATCCTCAATCCCTTTATTTTTCTCAATGATTTCATGGGCAATCCTCGTCAAGGCTCTGCTAATGGCCTGCTCATCAAGTACTATGGCTTTCTCATTCAACACGTCGGCCACCCCGATTCTTTTTTCTGATAAGTCAATTTCAACAAAAAAATCCTCATGCCAAGAAGGCATGAGGATTTTATCGCCATGGGCATAATTATCCCACTTTGCGTATCCGTTTCCTTCTCAGTCTCTCTGAACTGTGTTAAAGGTTCTTATTAAGTTGTTATTATAATATATCAAAAAAATGAATTTGTCAATCCTTACTTCTACGTAATTGATTAATTAGATTTTCAAACTCCTCCGGAATCGGCGCTTCGAATTCCATATACTCATTTGTTCGTGGATGAATGAAACCTAGAAGACCGGCGTGCAACGCTTGTCCATCCAATTTCAGGGTCTTTTTCGGACCATATTTCGGATCTCCCGCCAGTGGGAAGCCAATGTATTTCATATGAACACGGATTTGATGTGTCCTTCCTGTTTCAAGCTGGCATTCCACCAAAGTGAAATCTTTGAAGCGTTCGATGACACGGAAATGCGTGACAGCATTTTTGGCATTCGAATCTGTGACAGTCATGCTTTGGCGATCTTTTTTATCGCGGCCGATCGGTGCATCGATCGTTCCGAAATCATGAGGGATCACACCATGAACTACAGCTTGATACTTACGGGTAACCGTTTTGTCAACGAGCTGCTGTACCAGTTTCTCATGTGCCATATCATTTTTGGCAACCATCAATAGCCCTGATGTATCTTTGTCAATCCGATGGACGATTCCAGGACGCATGACACCGTTGATTCCAGAAAGATCCTTGCAGTGAGCCATCAATCCATTTACAAGCGTGCCAGATACATGTCCCGGTGCCGGATGGACGACCATACCGCTCGGTTTATTAACCACGAGTACATCTGCATCTTCATAATAGATATCCAAATCCATTTCCTCTGCTACCGCATCCAATTCCTCAAGTTCTGGAATCGTCACTTCGATTGTATCGCCAGGAACGGCTTTGTAATTCGTCTTAATAACCGCGCCATTTACCAAAACGTGATCTTCCTTGATCCATTGCTGGACTTGCGTGCGAGACCATTCCTCATTTAAAGTGGAAAGGGCCTTATCAATCCTAACTCCTTTTAGTGTTTCATCGATGCTGTATAACCTTTTATCCATTATCTTTCTCCTTAGCGTTTTTTTCTTCTAAAAACATATGAATCACGAGCAGTCCGACACCAATTGAAAGCGCAGCATCAGCAACATTAAATACCGGGAAACTATAGCTGAAAATATAGGTATGAACGAAATCCACTACTTCCTGACGAACAACACGATCGATGAAATTACCAATCGCACCGCCTAGCATGAGACCAAGTGCAACTCCGAGTAAAATGCTTTCCTTCGCCATTTTCTGAATATAATAGACAAGTCCAATAATGACAGCGATGGTGATGATGTAGAAAAACCACATTTGACCTTGTAGAATTCCCCATGCTGCCCCACGATTACGATGCGAGGTGATATATAGAAGGTTTTCAATAATTTCAATGCTTTCTCCGTACTCCATTTTTTTCACAATCATCCATTTTGTCAGCTGATCGAGAGCTATGACCAAAAGGGCAATCAAATAATAAAACACATTTTTTCCCCCAAACTAATCAAATCTTCACTTTTGAATTGTAGCATAAACTAGAAATAATGACTAATCCGAAAAACAGAAGTCCGCTAACTGTTCCTTAAGAATATCGGGAAGATTGGATAAAGGCAAAATTCCCGATTGGGGCTTTAGCTTTCATTCACACAAAAAGCCGGCCCTTCATATAGGGACCGGCTTTTTTGCAGGAATTATTGATTCACGTAATGTTCTTTCACGACTGTAGCACAACGAGGGCAAAGTGTTGGATGATCCTCCACTTGACCTACTTCCTTCGAAACATTCCAGCAACGTTCACACGTTTCACCTTCTGCTTTTGTAACAAGGATTGCTATATCCTCAAGTTTAACCGCTTCGGCTGGGGCACTTGCCACATCTCCAGCGATTTCAAATTCAGATACGATGAATAGCTGTTCAAAGCTTTCCTTGATGCCATCAAGCAGGTTTTTCGTTTCTTCATTAACATATACCGTCACTTTAGCATTCAGTGATTTTCCGATGACCTTCTGGTTACGGGCTTCTTCCAATGCTTTCAGAACATTATCACGGACATCCATGAACGCCGTCCATTTTGCTTCAATGACTTCAGCATCATCAATGGAAATTTCTTCAGGCATCAATGTCAACTGTACACTTTCTTCCGTTACACCCGGAATGAACGCCCATACTTCATCAGCTGTATGAGAGAGGATCGGTGATACCAATTTAGTCAAGCTGACCAACGATTCGTAAAGGACCGTTTGAATGGCCATACGCTCTTTCCCATTTGGTGCTTCACAATAAAGAATGTCTTTTGCATAATCAAGGTAGAACGAACTTAAATCCTGTGTACAGAAATTATTGACCATATTATAAATGGTAGCAAACTCATAATTTTCATAACTTAGCTTCGACTGTTTGATCAGTTTATTTAATTTAACCAGCATGTATCGATCGACTTCAGGCAATTCTTGAACAGCCACTTTATCGGTCTTAGGATTGAATCCATCCAAGTTCCCTAGCAGGAAGCGGAAAGTATTACGGATCTTACGGTAAACTTCCGAAACTTGTTTTAAAATAGGATCGGAAACCCTGACATCCGATTGGTAATCCACCGAAGCTACCCAAAGGCGTAAGATATCTGCACCCAGTTGGTTCATGACCTTGGATGGCAGGACAACATTCCCAATCGACTTACTCATTTTACGGCCTTCGCCATCCAATGCGAATCCGTGGCTAAGTACACCTTTATATGGTGCTTTGCCTGTAACGGCAACGCTCGTTGAAAGTGATGAGTTAAACCAGCCGCGATATTGATCGGACCCTTCTAAATAAAGGTCAGCAGGGCGTTGCAAGTCGTCTCTTTCTTCAAGTACAGCTTGATGAGAAGAACCGGAATCGAACCATACGTCCATGATGTCCGTTTCTTTCGTGAAGATACCATTCGGGCTGCCTTCATGTGTATAGCCCTCAGGCAGAAGATCTTTCGCTTCACGCTCAAACCAGATGTTTGAACCGTGTTCGCGGAATAGGTTTGAAATATGGTCGATGGTTTCATCCGTAATGATCGGCTCGCCATTTTCTGCATAAAACACTGGAATTGGCACGCCCCAAGCGCGTTGGCGGGAAATACACCAATCCCCACGGTCACGGACCATATTGAATAGGCGCGTTTCGCCCCAAGCCGGTACCCATTTCGTTTCTTCAATCGCTTCCAGAAGTTCATTGCGGAAGTCCTTGATTGACGCGAACCATTGTGCTGTTGCACGGAAGATCGTTGGCTTCTTCGTCCGCCAGTCATGTGGATAAGAGTGCGTGATGAACGTCAAGTTCAATAACGCGCCTGCTTCAGTTAATTTTTCGGTAATCGGTTTATTCGCTTGATCATAAAATAATCCGGCAAATTCCCCTGCTTCTTCCGACATGACCCCTTTTTCATCTACAGGACAAAGTACGTCCAAGCCATATTTTTGCCCAATGATAAAGTCATCTTCACCATGGCCTGGCGCAGTATGAACACAGCCCGTTCCAGCTTCAGTCGTTACGTGCTCACCTAACATCACTAAAGATTCACGGTCATAAAGAGGATGTTTGGCAACAGCACGGTCCAACTCGCTCCCTTTTACTGTTTTTTGGATGGACGGGTTTTCCCAGCCTAATGTTTCCGTAACCGATTCAAGCAGTGCCTCAGCAATTAAGAATTTTTCATTTTCGACAGCCACTACTACATAATTTAATTGCGGATGCAATGAGATACCAAGATTAGCCGGAATCGTCCATGGAGTTGTCGTCCAGATGATGATCTTGACGCCTTCATCGATTACACCTTTGCCATCTGTGACTTCAAAAGCAACATAGATCGAAGCAGAGCGTTTGTCTTGATATTCGATTTCAGCTTCGGCTAGCGCTGATTCACTTGAAGGGGACCAGTAAACAGGTTTTTTCCCTTTATAAATGTAGCCTTTTTTCGCCATTTCACCGAATACCTTGATTTGCTGTGCTTCATATTCAGGCTTCAATGTGATATAAGGATTTTCCCAATCACCACGGACCCCTATTCTCTTAAACTGCTCACGTTGATTGTCAATCTGGCCATAAGCATACTCTTCACAAAGCTTTCTGAATTCGGCAACGCTCATTTCTTTCCGTTTCACGCCTTTTTTCGTCAATGCCGTTTCGATTGGAAGCCCATGTGTATCCCAGCCAGGTACATACGGTGCTTGAAAACCGCTCATCGATTTAAATCGGACAATGAAATCCTTTAAAACCTTATTCATTGCATGGCCCATGTGGATATCGCCGTTGGCATATGGAGGTCCATCATGCAAAATGAATAAAGGACGTCCTTCCGTTTGTTCTTGCACTTTTTTATAGATGTTCATTTCTTTCCATTTTTCTTGGATTTCCGGTTCACGCTTCGGCAAATTCCCCCGCATTGGAAATTCAGTTTTAGGCATCAATAAGGTATCTTTGTATTCCATCATAAAATCCTCCATCCGTCTTTTAAAAAAATTCATTCGAACCGATGACTTGATATCCGGCCAAAATAAAAAGCCCTCTCATCCCTAAAAAAGGGACGAGAAAGCTTTGCTTCCCGCGGTACCACCCTGGCTAGAAAGATTCACGAAGTGAATCCAACCTCTCGAGCATTCGTAACGTGAATGAAACGCTTCATTTACTTACTGCAAAAGCAGGTTCAACTCAGAACTCAAGGGTGATCTTCAATATCTTCGCTTATTCCGGGCTTTCACCATCCCCGGTTCGCTAAAAATAAGTGTGTGAAGAATTTACTTTCCCTGTCATCGTCTAATTTCATAATGAATTGTATTGTTAAAAAATTATATGCGAAAAAAGTGTTCAAAGTCAAGGAATCGTTTAAATTTCCTCTTCCACTCTCTCATTTAATTCTATTTCAGTCGCATCCACTTCATAATCCAGAAGATGATCCCAATCGTCATTGTCCAGCAAATCCAGCTGTGCACCGACAAGCATTTTGAAACGTGTCCGGAATACTTTGGATTGCTTTTTCAAATCTTCAATATCCATCGCTATTTTCCTTGCTTTCACAAGTGACTCATTTACGATCCTGTCAGCATTTTTCTCTGCTTCCTTTATGATCAGTTTCGCTTCTTTTTGGGCATTGCGCCTTAATTCTTCGGCTGCTTCCTGAGCGACAATAATCGACTTGTTAAGTGTACCCTCAATTGTAGTAAAATGTCCCAAACGATCGAAAGTCTCGTTCAGTTTATCTTCAAGTTCCTTCTTCTCCCTCAAAATCAGTTCATAATCTTTAATGACCTGGTCGAGAAATTCATTTACTTCATCTTCATCATACCCTCGAAATACTTTGTTAAATTCCTTGTTATGTATATCTATCGGGGTTAAGGGCATTACGGCACCTCCAGAACGGTTTCTACTCTAGTATGTTAAAACTCTATATTCGACAATAAATTTATGATTCCTGCTTTTTCTTGAATTATTTTTGTCTGCCTAACGAGATTCTCCACTTATCCTTCTTGGTTTTCCCATCGATTGAAGTTATTTTACATCTTCCAAAACCTCTGATGGAAAGTGTGTCACCCTCACGGCATTCTTCCGAGACGTTTTCCGTTTGCTTGAAATTCACCTTTACTTTGCCTGACGTTATCAAGGACTGGGTTTTTTGACGGGACAAATTCAGGACGGCCGATAGCACACTGTCAAGCCTAAGAGAACTGACGGTGGTTACTTGCTCTTCCCATTTTTCCTTAACTTGGACGATATTCTCGATTGGAAGCCGTTTGATGGAAACGGAAGCATTCCCTATTTTCTCCAGATTCCCAGTGAGATATGAATCCATCTCTTCGGCAGCTATAAATTGAATATGCTCTTCCGTCACTATTATATCACCAAATTTTTCACGTTTTACCCCTAGTGACATCAAGGTTCCAAGTATTTGCCTATGTTCAAGCGTTACAAATTTTTTTGGATAGGAGATATCGTATAAGGAGATATTGAAATCAGATGGTTCAGGAGAGTAATAATCAGGGAAAATGAGCACACGTTTTCGCTCTACGAAATCGCTCCCGCCATTGAATTGCAGTTTCGCTTCCGGATCATTCCCTATTAAGGAAGTAAGGATTTCCTGCTGACGCGGATCAAGAAAATCAGATAGTTTCGGAGCGTAGGAATGTTTAACCTGATCAATCCAATTCATAGCCTGGTCGATAAAATCTTTTTCCTCCGGCCTGAAATGCTGATAAATACTCATGATTGAATAAATGCTCCTTAGTTATCAAATTAATGGTCGATCATAAGGAATTGATTGAACTCATTCTGCGTTGCAACTACACAGCGGAAATGTTCCGACTGTGTAGTAATATGCATGTCAGGTTAATTGTTGATCATCCAATTAATGTCTGTAAGTAATAGATTCCATAACCGCTGGCAAAATTAAGAACCAGTAAGGCCACAAGAGGTGAAAGATCAATCATGCCAAGTGGCGGAATGAACTTTCTGAACGGTTCTAAATACGGTTCGCAAATTTTTTCCAAAAATTGACCGATTGATGTCTCCCTTGCATTGGGGAACCATGACATCAATATGTAAACGATTAATGCCATTGAATAAATTTCAATTAAATAATATAAACCCTGAAGCACTAGACCCATTAACCATTACCACCTCGCTTCTTCGTACTCCTCTTCGGCGGCGAAGCCGGTAATATTACCGGAAACATCGACGTTGTCCGGGGTACATAAGAATATATCTGTTCCGATTTTTTGGATATCCCCGCTGATTGCATAGACAGTCCCACTTAGAAAATCGATGATTCGCTTTCCTTGGTCATGCTGGATTCGTTGAAGGTTCACGACTACTGCGCGCCTGTTTTTCAAATGATCAGCTACCTCCTGGGCTTCTGCATAAGCACGCGGCTCCAATAATACTACTTTAGAAGATTTCTGTACGCTTTGCAAACTTACGATATTCTGATTGGTATTATTCCCTGCAGAAGCGGACTGCTGCTGTTTAGCTGACTTCACGACTTTTGGTTCAGCCTCCTCTTCTTCCACCACTTCATCCCTGTACTCATACTCATCATCCAGCGCGAAATAAGATTTAAATTTTGATACGAACGACATCTTTAGCGTACCTCCTTAAAATTATTCGCCTACAAGTGCTGTACCAATCCGGATCATTGTAGCGCCTTCCTCAATGGCAATCATGAAATCATTGGACATACCCATGGACAATTCAGTACAGGGGGCATGCTTCAACTCCAAAGCTTGTACTTCGACCTGGATGCCTTTCAGTTTCCGGAAACATTCCCGCAAAATCCGTTCATCATCGGTCAATGGAGCCATCGTCATCAATCCTGCAACATTCACCTTATCAAAAGCAGATAACCCTTTGATGAAATCAATAGTCGCCTCTGGATTCAGACCATGTTTTGATTCCTCACCAGATACATTCACCTGCACTAAACAGTTTATCGGCTCATTTGCGCGTTTTTGAATTTCTTCTGCCAAAGAAATTCGATCCAATGAATGGATATATGAAATTTTACCGATGACATTCTTAACTTTGCGTGTTTGCATGGAACCAATATAATGCCAGTTTGGCTTGTCCTTCAGCACTTCATATTTAGCCAATAGACCTTCGTCACGGTTTTCGCCCAAATCAAGTATTCCCGCTTCCAATGCTTCATTCGCCCTCTCGACCGAAACATATTTCGTCACTGCGATCAACTTTATCGCTTCACGGTCCCTACCACTATTTTCACATGCTATATTTATTTTTTCTTCGATGTTTTTTAAATTGTCCACTACTTTCACTGTTACTCTAAATCCTCCTTCCAACCGATAAAACTCATCAATCTGCCTGTCTTCCCGTTATCACGGCGATGTGAAAAAAACAATTCATGATCACAGCTTGTACAGTATGATGTAACGTCGATCTGACTATTTGGAATTCCTGATTTTTGAAGAATCAATGCATTAAGTTGCTTAAGGTCTAACTGATATTGTCCTTCACTGATTAAATTATAGGGCTTTTCGTCAATATCTACCAGCAAATTCTGCACTAAATCCATGACATAATCATCAACTACATAGCATTTCGAACAAATCGAAGGTCCAATAACAGCAAATATCTCACTTGCTTTTATACCCTCATTCAGCCATGCCTCAACCATTTTTCGTGCAATCCCATTAACCGTGCCCTTCCAGCCAGCATGTGCCACCCCAATCATACCATGTGCCGGAGCAAGAAAGTATAAGGGCACGCAGTCTGCATAGCAAAGGGTCAATAGAACGTTTGGGTCCTTCGTATAGAATCCATCAGTCGCTTTAAAGGCTGAATCATAATCCGCAGCACCTCTCCCGCAATCGCGGCTGGTAACCTGATGGATATTCGTTTCATGTGTCTGCTCGGCCCCTATCCATTCATTAAGCGGATACATCAGCTTATCGGCTATAATCCTGCGGTTTCCCTGGACATCACCAAGTTTATCCCCGACATGAAAACCGGTATTCAATGTTTGAAATTCACCTGTACTGACTCCCCCATTTTTTGTGGTGAAGCCCGCTACGAGCTGGAGATTTTTTTGTCTCCAGCTGTCAATGAGCATATATTGGTCTTTTATTAAAACAAATGGCTCTTTCATGCTAAAAACCTCTTTATTTTTAGTCTAGTGTATCATATATTTGCGCCATGCACCTTTAAAAACGTTCATCTTTCAGTTCTCCTTGAAATACCGTCTGATGTTCAACAAGTATGACATCCGCACCGATTTTTTTTATTTTGCGCCATGGAATCACAATGTCTTGTTCTCTTCCAAAAAAACCCATTAATCGGGTACCATTTGAAACGACGATGGCCTCTATTTTCCCCGTGGCCGTATTTATTTCAAGGTCTGACATATTGCCCAACTTCTTTCCATCCGCTATATTGACGATATCCTTTATTTGAAATTCTGAAATCCTGGTCACATCACTCAGCTCCTCAAAAATTCATCATAGATGAAGGTCCTATTCCTATGTATATGACAAGATGCGCTCAAGGATGAAGATTACGATAAATAAACGTCCCCGATTCACGATCCCTTCCGGAAGGGATTTTCAACAAAATAAAAAAGCCGCAATGGATAAGTAGCTATGAAGCGGGTATCGACATTTTTGCCCTGCCCGCTTCAGCTAACTTTTTCTCATGCTCAGCTTCTACTGTTGGATATTTTTATTCATTTGCTTGATTGCCGCTTTTTCCAAGCGGGAGACCTGTGCTTGTGAAATGCCGATTTCCTCGGCTACCTCCATTTGCGTCTTCCCTTGGAAAAACCGTTTGCGAAGGATCATTTTTTCCCGGTCATTCAACCGTCTCATGCCTTCATTTATAGCTATTTCATCAATCCAGGTACTATCTTTATTTTTTTCATCACTCAGTTGGTCGAGTACATAAATCGGATCCCCGCCATCATTATAAATCGGTTCAAAAAGTGAAACTGGATCTTGTATAGCATCTAGTGCAAAAACAATTTCTTCATGAGGTACTTCCAACACCTTGGCGATTTCTTCAGCTGTCGGCTCACGAAGGGTCTGGCTTATGAGCTTTTCTTTTACCTGCAAAGCTTTGTAAGCGATGTCTCTTAAAGAACGGGATACCCGAATCGGATTATTGTCACGAAGATATCTTCTGATTTCCCCAATAATCATCGGTACAGCATACGTTGAAAACTTAACATTTTGACCTAGGTCAAAGTTATCTATCGACTTCATCAACCCTATACAGCCTACCTGAAATAGATCATCTACATACTCTCCCCGATTGTTGAAGCGTTGAATGACGCTTAGAACGAGTCGAAGATTCCCGTTTACCAGTTTCTCTCTTGCTGAAATATCGCCATCTTGCAGTTCTTTAAAGAGTTTTCTCATTTCTTCATTCTTTAAAACCGGTAATTTTGATGTATCCACACCGCAGATTTCAACCTTATTACGAGACAAAATTATTCCCTCCTCACAGGAGCGCTGTACAAAAAACAGTATTTCCGCGGGAGGAAAAAATATGCACATGGCTAGAACAGAAAATCCCGATTATTTTTCAATATAGCTACCGAAGTATTGATTTGATTGACATTCAAGCACTTTATTTTTTTACACCATTTTATTAAATTCTTTACGAAGCCTCTTAATAATCCGTTTTTCCAAACGCGAAATGTAAGATTGGGAAATGCCCAGCATGTCGGCAACGTCCTTTTGGGTTTTTTCTTCTCCTCCTGCAAGTCCAAAACGGAGTTCCATTATCTGTTTTTCACGTTCCGATAACTGTGTAAGTGCTTTTGTCAGCAACTTACGGTCAACGTTTGCCTCAAGGTCTTTCGTGATAATGTCATCATCCGTTCCCAGTACATCGGATAACAGAAGTTCATTTCCATCCCAATCAATATTCAGAGGTTCATCAAAAGAAACTTCAGAGCGGATCTTGTTATTTCTGCGTAAATACATCAATATTTCATTCTCGATGCATCTCGATGCATATGTAGCCAGTTTTATTTTCTTCTCAGGATTGAATGTATTCACAGCTTTGATCAAACCTATGGTGCCTATGCTGATTAAATCTTCAATGTTGATGCCTGTATTTTCGAATTTCCTGGCAATATAAACAACCAGCCTTAAATTACGTTCAATCAAGATCGAGCGTGCAGCTTCATCGCCATTTGGTAATTTATTGATCAGTATTGCCTCTTCTTCCTTTGAAAGGGGCGGCGGCAGTGCCTCACTCCCTCCTATATAAAATATTTCGTCCGTTTTCAATCCGAGCTTGAACAATAGTTTGTACCAAAAGTAAGTAAGCCGAAGAATGAATTTCTTCAAAATAATTCTCCCTTCTAATAAACGGATTATGGGTCAAATTTAAGAGTGAATCGGTGGTTCAGGAGGCAGTTTGCACCGGTATGCCGGTTAACATCTTCGGGTGAACGATAGATTGATAGCTATTGTTGGGAGAGAGTTGTTGAAAGGTAAACGAAATGAGACCCTGCTTGACATGAAATTCTTTTTCTCCTTGAACGATTTTAATATAATCCGGTTTGATTGCGGTTAACAGCTGATGTTCATGCCCTACGACTTTATAAGGGATGACACGCATTCTTCCTGTCCATGAATATTCAGGCTGCACTTCCTGACTAATCAGGGTATCGGGGTTTTTAAAGAGCTCTAGCATATCATTCGGAATTCCTGTTTCCGCGCCTGAAAGAGAAATGATCATTACTGGGGAACGTGTAATCGGGTCATATAGTTGATTGCCGCTATCCACCAATCCATGAAACGTTCCTTCAAAGTCAGAAATTTTAACCGAGACCGAAACCATTTGTTCATGTGTGAGCTTGGTCATTTCCATCCCTTCTAGTGTTCGCTTGGAAAATTGCCATGCGAGCGGGAACCCGATCATGACGAATATCCAGCTGACAGGGTCGCCAAAACGATTGATTCCGGCATATTGACCAGGGTCCTTGGACACGATTTGGAATTCAAATAGGTAGTGAAGTCCCAGAAGGATTCCTCCCGATAAAAATGTCACAAAATATAAAGTGGCCACCGATTTCACGAATAGTTTTAACCTATTAAACCCAAAGGTTGCCAGCACCATGACCATGGATACTAAAATCTTCATGTATACCCGGTCGGCAATTGCATAAAAAGGAGTGAATGCCAATACGATAATGAAGGAACCAATCAATCCGCCGATGCATACCCGCCAAAGAGCTACCCTTCGTTTGAGAATGATTGCGGTCCAATATAAAAGGAGGCAGTCAAATAACCAATTCAATAACCAGATCACATCTAAATATAAAGTCAAACACCCTCCCCTCCTTATATGAACTAACCTTCCACTAGCAAAAAGTATAGCGTACCTGCCCTAAGAAAGTGTGTCACTTTTTGTACTGAAAACTTAAGAGTTTTTCAGTCATTTTTACCCTTTTTGTAGAAAATCAGCTATTGATATTTTCAATACTGTCTTAGAGACTATCCTGCTCCCTTTTACTGCTGTCGATTTATGTTATAAAAGTTTAATAATTTCTCTCTCATCTTTTTACATTAATGAATGGAAGTGAACAAAAGACGGAAGCTCCCTTCTGCCCAGGCAACATCCAGCACAATTCCGTCTAGGAATGCATTTTATTAACGACAAAAAACCGTCCCCAAATGGGAACGGCATATAACGTCGGTATTAACGGCGTCTGTTACGGTTACGGAGGAATGTTGGAATATCCAAAGCCTCATCACCTTGATTGGCATTACGTGCAGGCTGTTCATTGACTTCTTCCCTCTTCACTTCACGCTTCACGTTAGACTGTGGCGTTTGTTGTGTCTGAGGTCTTGATTGCTGCTGCTGTCCGAGTGTTGGACGTCCAGTAGGCCGAATTGAAGCTTCAACCTCGTTAAATCCTGTAGCAATTACCGTAACGACGATTTCGTCTTTAAGGTTTTCATTGATAACAGAACCAAAAATCATGTTGACGTCTTGATCGGATGCTGTAGCCACGATATCTGCCGCTTCCTGGACTTCAAAAAGACTTAGGTTCGTACCACCGGTAATATTCATCAGTACGCCTTGGGCGCCATCAATCGATGTTTCAAGCAACGGACTGGAAATGGCTTTTTTCGCCGCTTCCGCCGCACGGTTTTCCCCGGAGGAAATCCCGATTCCCATAAGAGCTGAACCTTTGTTGGACATGATCGTCTTCACATCGGCAAAGTCCAAGTTAATAAGACCTGGAACAGCAATTAAATCTGAAATCCCTTGTACACCTTGGCGAAGTACATTATCCGCTTCACGGAATGCTTCAAGCATTGGCGTGCTTTTATCGACGATTTCAAGGAGGCGGTCGTTCGGAATGACGATCAGTGTGTCAACCGATTCCTTCATGGATGAAATGCCGCCTTGTGCCTGTGTTGCACGTTTTCGGCCTTCGAAAGTAAATGGACGTGTAACTACACCCACTGTAAGGGCCCCTAGATCTTTAGCAATGCCCGCTATGACAGGAGCTGCCCCCGTTCCCGTACCGCCGCCCATTCCAGCCGTTACGAATACCATATCGGCACCTTTAAGCGCTTCTTCAATCTGCTCTTTGCTTTCTTCAGCAGCCTTTTTTCCTACCTCTGGATTGGCACCTGCACCCAAACCGCGTGTAAGCTTCCCACCGATTTGCATTTTGATTTCTGCTTTTGATAGATTAAGAGCCTGTGCGTCAGTATTGACTGAAATAAACTCAACACCCTGTACACCATGCTCGATCATTCTGTTTACCGCATTGTTTCCGCCGCCGCCAACACCTATTACTTTTATCGTTGCTAATTGTTCTAGATTAGAATCAAACTCCAACATGACAATCCTCCTATTTTGACGAAATTCCCGATTCTTAATGATTGTTATTCAAAAAAGTAACCCAGGATTTTTTTGAATTTAGATTCACCTTTTTCACCTTGTTTTTTAGCCGTGTTCTCTTTATTTTTCTGAGAAACCTTCTGGCTGCGCTGGTCGTTATCTTCTTGAGCTTGTCCAGCTGCTACAGGAGTTTTATTAGCGGTGTTTTTTTGCATTCTCTCTTTCTTGCATGCGTGTTTAATCAAACCAACAGCCGTGGTGTATTGGGGTTCCCTAACACCGATGTAATTGGGTTCAGCTGTCCTTACTCGGTTTTGGAACACATATTGAGCTAGCTCCAGGACACCCGGCATCTTGACGACGCCCCCGGTCAACACGAAACCACCCGGTATATCCTGGAAGCCAAGTCTCTTCAAATCATCTTGAATCAACTCGAATATTTCGGTCACCCGCGCTTCAATGATATCCGAAAGCATTAACTGGTTGCAGGTCTGTTGCTGATCGCTGCCGATGATCGGTATTTGGAATACTTCATCTTCAGACGCGTCATCATAAAAGGCATGTCCATGCTTCACTTTTATTTTCTCAGCTTCTTCCATAGTCGTCCTTAGAACGATGGAAAGGTCTTTCGTAAGTGTTTCCCCGCCTATAGGTATCACAGACGTATATTGTAAATAGCCTTGTTCGAAAATTGCCAGGGTCGTGGAACCCCCGCCAATATCGACAAGTGCCACACCAAGTTCTTTTTCATCCTTGGATAAAACAAGGGAACCTGCGGCTAAGGGCTGAAGGGCGATATCGGTTATTTCCAATCCTGCCCTTTCCACACAGCGCAGCGTATTATGTAAAATTGTCCGAAGACCTGTGATTAAAATCCCTCTCATTTCCAACCGGACACCTATCATGCCCCGTGGATCACTGATTTCATCAAGTTCATCAACTTTGTAGTGAATCGGCACCACGTCGATGATTTCCCTGTCGGATGGTATCGTTATTAACTCCGCTGCTTCCCTGACACGGAAAACGTCATGCTCGGTAATCTCTTTATTGTCACTGGATACCGCTACTACCCCATGACACGGCTGAAGCGTCACATGATTTCCGCTTATGCCGACGATTACTTTTGTTATCTCCATCCCTATCATCCGTTCTGCTTGCTCTATAGCCTTTTGAATGGATTGGACGGTTTCATCTATACCGACGATCGAACCCTTTTTGAGCCCTTCTGATTTAACATTTCCTACACCGATTATATTTAATGTGTCATTGACCATTTCCCCAATGATAACTTTTACACTGGATGTACCGATGTCAAGACTTACGTATATTTCGTTGCTGTTCATTCCATGGCACCTCCTTCAGTTTTATACATGTATTAGTAGAATAACATCTTTATATCGAAGACTTATACATTATAGAATAACAGAACTGTTTACAACAACTGACGAATTACATAGATAAGCGTTTCATTTTGTATTTCCCGAACAAAACTCGTACTTTATGGTGTATATTGTTCGCTTCTCTACGAGACTGATTTACTAAAAAAACTAGATACTGCCATAAACTATTCGTCATTTATAACTTAATTCCCTTTAAAATTATAGATTTTTTTTCTGCTTTTTCCGGGAAATGGACCATTTTTCAATCAGGATCCTTCTAATCAGGGCAATATTTTGAAAGAGCCTGACACCGAATACAAAGATTGCGGCTAAATATAAGTCTACACCAAGATGTACACCTAGAAAAGCCAAACCTGCGGCTAAAATAATATTAAAGAAGAATCCTGTTACAAATACAACTTCATCATAAAGATTTTGCAAATGAGCCCGTATTCCCCCAAATAAGGTATCAAAAGCAGCAAGCACGGCAATGGAGAGATAATTTGAATATTCATGGGGAATATCAAAATCCACCAAAAAACCAAGGGTGATTCCAATCAACAGACCAAAAACTGAAAGCCACATCACGATTCCCCCCCATTCATAATGGGTTCCATATGTTCCACGTTAATAGCATTTTGATAAGCCGGCAATGTCAACTCGCCGGAAGGCACCTTAATCTGCACTTCAAAATTGTCTATAAAGAAATCATCCATAAGTTCGGAACCTTCAATGCGCTGCTTCAGTTTCTTTGGATTAACGGTTATTGCCTGCACTTCGACCGGGTAATGAACCAGAGGATATCCGTCCATTTTCGGCTGCCCATTAATATCACGAATAACCGATGTTGATATATACCTTTGTCCTGAAATGGAAATTTCGTCAGCGCCATACCTATACATTTCATTAATGAGCCGAATGATCAATACTGGTGAAATATACTCGACCTTCTCACCGAGAAGGATATCGGCCTTGATAGGCTGTATAGATATGACTACCCCATTACCTCTTATTTCGGTCAAACCTGCGTCAGTCTTCAATTCGATCAGGGTATCACGCAAGACTTCTTCCTTACTCTCATTTTTCTTTGTTTCATAAGATGCTATTTTTCCCTCAAGCTTACTGATACCCTCTATTAATTCCGCCTGGGTCTGCTGTTCTTTCAATAAATCATTTTTCAGTTCCCACATATCCCTTGTATCGGATACGACAGGCTGATTCACCAAATTGAATTGAATAGCGAGCATGAAGCCAGCAATCAACGTAACCAAACTAAAAGAAAGCTTTTTTTTCATTTCCAGTTTCTCACCAATCTTTCATCGAATCCGGCGGTCACGATCACCCTCCAATAATTGGATCAAAAATGATATTCTTTTGTTTTTCCACTGTAAAGATAATATTCTCATTAACCAGCTGTTCCTTGATGCCACCCGGTAAATCCAGTGAAGCACCCAGGACTTCCGGGTCCCCTATCGCAGATATGATGAAGGGAGCAGGATGCTGGTGGCCATCGATTGTAATCACAGGCCCATTACAGATTATGTATGAATCATGATTTAACCTTTGACCGTTAATCGCAACTGCCTCTGCACCTGATATGTATAGTTCATTGACGACCTTGAAGACATGCTGTTCATGGACGAGGTAATTATTAACATTGGCTTCTGATTCCATATCTGTACCATCTTCAAGCGTCACCTGAAGGCCTGAGCCTTTCACTTTCACTTTTCCGAGAAACATTCGGTATTTTTCCGTTTCCTTTGCCAAATTGAAAAAAAGCTGCTTTTCCTGCGCTAGGTCTTTTTCTATTTGGGATACATTTTCTTGCTTCTGGAGGAGTTCCTTCTGAAGTTCGCGGTTCTGCTTCTCTTGTTCGATCAGCTGCTGCCTGAGCTCATATTCCTGATCCCAGGCTTTGTCCTTCCCTGCACCTTCACCTTCTTTGGTCAGATTGTAAGAGAAGGCAATCATGAATCCGAGAACCACACAAACCAGGGGTAAAACCACCCGTTTGCCATTAATTTTCCTCATTGGTGTCTTCCTTTTGTTCAGCGTCTTCATATGCTTTAAAATAAGAACCAACTTCCAGATCGATGACTCCCTTTACATTTGGATCCAGCTGGCTGACTATCGATGGATAGTGAATCATTTTCTCGTATAAAGTCCGGCTTGTCGCACTTACTTCAAACCCATCGTTCATGAACATGACGATATGGTATTCATCGGTTTTTGTAGGAGCGTAATGAATTTCCGAAATGGCATTCTGGATCTCGACAGGAAGCTTGTCCAGCTCTTCTAAAAGCAACTTTAATGCTTTACCCTCTTTGAAACCAATTAAAACAGGGGCAAATACTGGAATTTCTCCTGTTGCTAACTCCTCTAAAACGGACCCGTTTTCCAAAATGGGTGCAAACTTCCCATTATTGGACAAATATGCCATCCTGTTATGTTCCGAAACCGTAATTTTAATGGAATTAGGAAATACCGGTGTCACCTTAACGCTTTTTATTTCTTGATTTTTTTTGATATTGGCTTCGGCTGTCCCTGTATCAACCTTCCAGATGCTTCGATCCTTCTTCACCTTACTCAATTTAATGATCTGTTTGGAAGTAATATACCGATTCCCCTCTACCTGCACGGATTTCACATAGCTCAACGGGGATAAGAAATATAGCACACAAGCAACAAGAATGAAGAAAAGGGACAGCAAAAGAACAAGTCGCCTGTTTGCTTTGCTTTTTCTTAATTGTTTTAATTTCGGGATGCGGTCCTCAATGGAAACGATTTTTCCCTTTTCCATCCCCTTCACCTCTTCCTGAAAAAATGGATGGTTCTTGACAGTGCGAAATCAAGAAAACTCAATATTATGTTCTTAACAAACTTTAAAGGTAACACATTATATCACAATATTTGGATATAATGAATCTCATTATTTTCTTCCAATGATCTCCACTTCTGTTTCCATTTCAACTTCAAATTTATCATATACAGTATCCTTCACATGCTGTATCAAGGCTTGAACATCCGCTGCACTTCCATTACCTGTGTTAACGATGAAGTTCCCGTGCATCGGTGAAATCTGAGCTCCGCCAATAGAATGTCCCTTCAGGCCTGCATTCTCGACCAATTTACCAGCATGGTGTGGAAGTGGATTCCTAAATATGCTCCCGGCACATGGAAGATTATACGGCTGGGTATCTTTACGATAATTCTTGTTATTTTGCATTCTTTCAACGATTTCGGTTTTATCCCCCTCTGTCAATTGAAAAATTGCTTCCAGTACGATACCAGGTCTTTTCTTCTGAAGCAGAGAAGTTCGATAAGAAAACTCCATTTCCTCTTTCGAAAGCCAAGCTAGAGTTCCATCTTCAAAAAGAACATGTGCCTGCTTGAGGATTTCACTCATATCGGAACCATGTGCACCAGCGTTCATATAGACTGCTCCGCCGACGGAACCAGGAATCCCACTGGCAAATTCCAATCCTGCATATCCTTTTTTACTGATTTGTACGGAGAGGCTGACAAGTGATACCCCAGCTCCTGCTTTGATCTCCGTCCCATTTATCTCGAGATGATCAAGTCCTCTACCCAATTTAAGCACGGCACCTTCAATTCCGCCATCACTGACCAGCAGGTTCGAGCCCCTGCCAATCACCCTCCACGGCATCCCATTTTCTTTGATGACCTGCATCGTTTTTTCTATATTTTCAATGGATGACGGCATGATGAATAAATCAGCCGGCCCCCCAATTTTCATAGTGGTATGATTTGCAAGCGGTTCCTGTTCAAGAACTTTGCCGATTTTCATTTCAGTTAATTGCTTTATCACATTATCCATGATAAACCTCCTTGTTGTTCCAAAATTCCAAGTTATAATTTTCATTTCCTCTTCCATGAGGTCACTTATATTACAAGATTAATAACGCCTTTTTAGCAGAAAAATGAATAGAAGCAAGCCCCAGTACGGCCTAACCCTCTTATACTATAGTCTAAACAAAGACGTATTGCCAATATTTATTGTGGATTCCCCAACATTCATACATGGTAATATTTAAGCGGCGTTTCATTTATTTCTAAATTTCGGCAAGCCCCACCAAAAAAATGTTTTTCCTGGAAGGGTTTTCAACGTAAAAAAGGGAAGCCCTGCGTTCAACAGGACTTCCCTTTTGCCAAACCACATTTTTTACTTATTTCAGAACCTCGAATATCGGCTAATATTCAGGAGCACCCCAATCGCCATCAACATGAGCGTCAGCGATGAACCGCCATAACTTAAGAGGGGCAAGGTGATACCCGTAACCGGCATAAGTCCCGTTACCACCCCTATATTGATCATCACTTGAATGGCGACCATTGCAATGATTCCCACCGCTACAAGGCTCCCGTATAGATCAGGGGCACCAAGTGCGATCCGAATGCCCCGCCAAAGCATTAGCGCAAATAATAAAATGACAAGAGAACCCCCGATGAAGCCAAGTTCCTCGGAAAGTATGGCAAAAATGAAATCAGTCTGCGGTTCGGGTAAATAGAAAAACTTTTGGCGGCTTTGCCCGAGTCCCAATCCGAACAATCCCCCTGGCCCGATTGCATAAAACGATTGAATCATTTGAAATCCACTGCCCAAAGGGTCTTCCCATGGATCCAGAAAAGACGTGATCCTTTTTATCCGGTAAGGCGCTGACAAAATCAGACCAATAAAACCTGCTACCCCAATTAGCCCCAAGCCGACAAAATGACTGATTCTTGCCCCGGAAATAAAAATCATGACAATGCACGTTCCAACCATTACCGTTCCCGTTCCAAGGTCCGGCTGTAACATGATCAAACCAAATGCCAAAAACACTAAACCCAAGGATGGAAGCATCCCTTTTTTAAAGGAGGTGATCAGCTTTTGCCGTTCTGATAAAAACTTAGCTAAAAAAGCGATCATCGCCAGCTTCATGAACTCAGAGGGTTGGACCGAAAAAGCACCCACACCAATCCAGCTCCTCGAACCATTTCTCGCCATCCCTATACCTGGTACAAGCACAGCCAGTAACATAATGAAACAAATGATGATAAGGATTTTGGCCCATGTCCGCCACGTCCAGTAATCCACATTCATGATGAAAAACATGGCTATGACACCGACGCAGGCAAAAAGCAATTGCCTTTTAGCAAAATAAAACGAATCATCAAATTTATATGTTGCCCAAATGGCACTCGCGCTGTAAACCATGATTAATCCAACAGTCAAAAGACTTAAGGTGACGATAATGAGAATGAGATCAGGATTCGATTTTTTTAATGGCACGGACATCCACCTCTAGGAAGTTTTTAGCCTACGAATATAAACATCAGTGCTGATTGCTTGTCAGCACTTTAGTCAAAAAAAAAGCGATAACGGCTCATTATCGCTTTTTTTCATGGTGTCAACGTAGAAGCAGGTTCACTTCTCTATGCGAAAGCTCTTACTTAAGTTTATGCACGGCCTCCATAAACATGTCTCCTCTTTGCTCAAAAGTTTTATATTGATCCCAGCTTGCACAAGCCGGGGAGAGAAGAATACAGTCGCCTTCATTTGATAATTCAAATGCAGCCGGCACGGCCTTTTCTACATTATCGACACGTTTTATATTCGCTATTCCTATTTCTTTGGCTACCCGTTCAATTTTTTCCGCCGTTTCACCAAAAGTTATCACGGCTTTGACATTTTTCATCGCCGGTTTCAACTCATCAAATTCATTTCCGCGATCCAGACCGCCTGCCAATAAAATGACAGGTTCCGTAAAGGATGTTAACGCTTTGGATGCTGCAAGAATGTTCGTAGCTTTCGAATCATTATAAAATTTACGGTTATCGATCGTTGCCACGAACTGCAGACGGTGCTCCACACCATAAAATGTTTTCAGTACAGTCTGAATGGCTTCATTAGTTACACCCTTCAGCTTGGCCGCTGAGATGGCGGCGAGCACATTTTCCAAATTATGCTTCCCGGGAAGGGCTATCTCTGAAACTTCAATGATTTTTTCCCCTCGGAAACAGGCGGCACCATCTTCCACATAGGCTCCATTCTCATGTTTCACTTCAGCTGAAAAAGGAACAAGTTCAGCCTTGGTCTCTTTCGCCATGGATAAAACAAGATCTTGATCTGCATTATAAATCATGAAATCTGATGCTATTTGATTTTTCGTGATGGCAGCTTTTGCTTCGACATATTCCTGTTTGGAACTGTGATAATCCAAATGTGCATCATACAGATTTGTCACGATTGAGATTTCAGGACGAAATTCGTCTATTCCCATTAACTGAAACGATGATAATTCAATGACGATCGAGTCATCTGGTTTTGCATGTTCAGCAACACCAGATGCCACTGTCCCGATATTACCGGCAATCAGCGGGGATTTTTCACCGGACTTCAACATTTCGTATATCAATGTTGTCGTGGTCGTTTTCCCATTTGTACCAGTGATTCCTATGAAAGGTGCTTCACTTATCTGGTAGGCCAGTTCAACTTCCGTGATAACAGGAATCCCTTTTTCCAATGCCCCTTTTACTATAGGGTTCCGATAGGGAATTCCCGGATTTTTCACGATCAGCTCGAACCCCTCATCCAGAAGCTCGATTGGATGACTGCCGCAGATGACTTTGATTCCCTGTTCAAGAAGTCCTTGAGCCTCAGGATTTTCCGATAATGGCTTCATGTCATTAACCGTCACGAAAGCACCTAATTTATGTAGAAGCGAAGCTGCCATCACTCCGCTTTTTGCCAAACCCAATACTAATATCTTTTTCTCTGAATACTTTGCAGTCTCTTTCAATTATATCCACACCTCTAAATAGATTCCGAGTACCGCACACAGCAGCCCCACTGTCCAGAAAGTGACGACGACACGCCATTCCGACCAGCCGGAAAGCTCATAATGGTGGTGAAGCGGACTCATTTTAAAAATACGTTTACCAGTCGTTTTAAAAGATCCTACCTGAAGGATGACCGAGAGCGTTTCAATGACGAAGACTCCGCCAATGATGACCAGGAGGATTTCAAGCTTCGTTAACAAGGCGATGGTTGCGATCGCTCCCCCAAGGGCCAAGGAACCCGTATCCCCCATGAAAACCTTTGCCGGGTGTGCATTGAATACCAAAAATCCGAGTACTGCACCGACAACCGCCACCGAAAAAATGGCGACATCATATTGTGACTGACTCCAGGCCAAGATGGCAAAAGCACCAAAGGCAATGGCTGATGTCCCTGAGACAAGTCCATCAAGCCCATCCGTCAAATTGACGGCATTTGAAAAGCCTACCAGCCAGAATATAACGATGAACAGATAAAACCAGCCAAAATCAAAAGCAAAGTCAGTGCCTGGAATCGTCAATTCAGGATTAAAACGGTCTGTCTGCTTGAAGACGAAGTAAAAGATGACCGAAATCACAATTTGTCCAAGCAGTTTTTGCTTGGAAGTCAGTCCCAGGTTACGCTTCATGACCACTTTGATGAAGTCATCAAGGAAACCTAATAAACCAAAACCTAAAGTAACGAATAATAATAAATACGTTTCGGTTGAAGGTGCCGAAAATTTCAAAGTCATGACCAGTGTAGCGATGGTAACAGATAATAATATGACCAAACCGCCCATGGTGGGTGTTCCCGTTTTCTTCAAATGCGATTGCGGGCCTTCTTCCCTAATACTTTGCCCGAATTTCAATCTTCTTAAAAACGGGATGAAAATCGGCGAAAGAAGAACGGTTACTAAAAACGCCACCAAAATCGTATAAAAAATCACTTGTTCCAACATTCCTTATTCCCTCATTCCTAACACAATTCAAATATAAAATTCTGCTTGATGTCTTTTCCTATTTGTTGCAGGGCAATTTCAGCCTTGGTTCAAACTGAACCCAAACGACTTTGAATCGCCTTTTCCGCTTCCTCACGGTCATCGAAGTGAAGCACTTCGTCACCGACCAATTGATAGGTTTCATGGCCCTTTCCAGCAATTAATATAACGTCGCCCTCTTCCGCCTTGGAAACTGCGTAAGCTATCGCCTGCCTGCGGTCTTCAATAACCGTATATTCTTTGCCTGCTACACCAGCTTCCATATCGCGGAGGATCTGGGCAGCATCTTCACTGCGTGGATTATCCGAAGTGAAGATCGGGTCAGTCGCCAAGCTGCATGCAATTTGCGCCATGATTGGACGCTTTGTCTTGTCTCGGTCCCCGCCGCAGCCCACTATCACGTAAATTTTCTTTCTAGCAAACTCACCAACAGTCTTTAGAACATTTTCCAAACTGTCCGGAGTATGGGCATAGTCAACAATGACCGGGAAGTCCTGATTCGCTGAAATGAGCTCAAAACGGCCTGCAACACCTTTTATATCCTCGATGGATCTAATGGTCTCATCCAGATCGTTACCGGCGCACAAAGCAGCAGAGATGGCAGAGAGTACATTATAAACACTGAATTTACCAATTAGCTTCAGCTGAATGTATCGCTCTTCTTTACCTGCTGTCAAGGTGAACGATGTGCCATTTGCATCAATTTTTATATCCTTGGCCCTGAGATCCGCTTCATTGTCTATGCCGTATGTAACGACTGTAGCAGCAGTCGCTTTAATGAAATCGGCTGTTGCCTCATCATCAGCATTAAGCACAGCATATTTAGGGCGATTTTCTATGTAAGCATTGCCAAGCTGTGAGAAAAATAAGGACTTTGCCTGCCTGTATCTGTCCATGGTTTTATGAAAATCCAAATGATCCTGTGTGAGATTCGTAAAGACGGCAATATCATAATCACAGCCATGGACGCGCCCAAGCTCAAGTGCATGCGATGAAACTTCCATAATGGCCGTGGAAACGGATGCTTCGGCCATTTCATGAAAAGCCTTCTGCAATGTAACGCTATCTGGCGTCGTATTCTTGGTTTCATATACCGTATCGGCAATTTTTGTATACATCGTGCCAATCAAGCCTGTTTTTTCATGTCGATCCTCGAAAATCTTTTCCAATAAGTGACTGGTCGTCGTCTTTCCATTCGTTCCTGTAATTCCGATCAAGCGCATCTTTTGAGTCGGATGGCCATAAAATGCATCGGCAAGAACTGCCATCGCCCTGCTCGAATCCCTGACTACGATCACGGGAACATCGAGGTCAAGCGGCCTTTCGGCAATGACTGCTGCAGCTCCATGCTCTACAGCAAGTTCGGCAAAATCATGACCATCGACTGTATAACCTTTTATACAAACAAATAAACTTCCGTCTATGACTTTTCGGTTATCATTTTCAATGGAGGTGATTTCAGGATTTTCTCCTTCATACGTAAATAAGGAGTGTAAATAAGATAGTAATTTGTGAAGCTTCATTTTTCCATCCCTCTCAACTTAATTTGAGGATTCATTATATGTGATTAGCCTTGGCTTGTCGAGAAACCAATTTCAATTATACGGGGTTATCCCGACTCCGTAAACAAAGCGGCTGATGATTCTTCAGCCGCTTTAACTATTCATATATTATATTATACTTATTCTGTATTTTCGCCAAGATAAATTCTTATTGTAGAGCCTTGTTTTACTTTAACACCTGGATCTGGGGCTTGATTTATGACTTTATCCCCATTTCCGGCAATATCAAGCTTAAGGTCGATGAGCTGGGTTTGCAACTCTTTTTTGCTGAGACCCACGACGTCGGGTACCTCGACCATGACGGGATCCGTCCAGACCGTTTCCTTCTCAATCTGGTTCTTCCTTGGCTTGACGCCCATGGCCCTAAGTGAATCCTCCATGATATTCCCAACGATCGGTGCGGCAACGACCCCGCCGAATTGTACCGTTCCTTTCGGATTATCCACAGCTATATACACGACTATTTGCGGATCATCCGCTGGAGCGACACCAATGAATGAGAGAATATAATTATTTTCAAGGTATCTGCCATTTTCAGCTTTTTGGGCTGTACCCGTTTTCCCGCCGACGCGGTACGACTCCACGAATGCTCCTTTACCGCTTCCTTGGGCGACAACGGATTCAAGCGCTTCCCGGACTTTCTTCGAGGTTGCTTCTGAAATCACCTTTTTCTTCGCCTGAGGGGTCTTTCGCATTAGCACTTCCCCATTTTTTGGATTCACGAGTTCCTTCGCGATATATGGTGTATACAAAGTCCCGCCATTCACGGCCGCCGATACCGCTGTCACCTGCTGAATGGGCGTTACGGCTACACCTTGTCCAAACGCAGTAGTTGCCTGCTCTACCGGACCCACTCGATCCATGTTGAACATGATTCCTTTTCCTTCTCCGGTTAAATCAATTCCCGTCTTTTGCCCAAAACCGAAATCATTTATATATTTAAACAGCTTGTCTTTACCAAGCCGGTTCCCTAATTCTACAAAACCCGGGTTACATGAGTTCTCCACCACTTCAAGAAAAGTTTGATCCCCATGTCCTCCGCTTTTCC
This sequence comes from Bacillus sp. 220_BSPC, assembly GCF_001054655.1. Taxonomy (NCBI): domain Bacteria; kingdom Bacillati; phylum Bacillota; class Bacilli; order Caryophanales; family Bacillaceae; genus Bacillus; species Bacillus sp. 220_BSPC. The sequence continues at coordinate 48,348 of NZ_JVPL01000185.1, read as the reverse complement.
AGCAATGCAGCGTTGATCCTGACACTTCCACATGTCCGGAATCATAAAAATGTTCCTTTTGTAAGTCGACCTTCCCTTCCTCAAGCGCCGCAGCAAGCGTGATGATCTTAAAAGTCGATCCTGGTTCATATATACTCCAAACTGGTAAATTACGATTATACACTTCTGAGGGGACATTTTGAAAATTGGCAGGGTCGAAGGTTGGCCTGCTGGACATTGCCAATATTTCCCCTGTGTTCGGGTCCATTGCAATGGCAATTATACCATCGGGATCATATGTCGCCTCCGCATTATCGAGCTCCCTCTCCACAATTGTTTGGATTTTGCTATCGATGGTCAGCTTCAAGTTATCACCATCAACAGGGGGCTTATAGTCATCGGCCATATTCTCAAGCCTTTTCCCTTTTGCATCGGAGTAAAATTTAACGAACCCTTTTTCCCCGCTTAGTTCCTTATCATAAGACAATTCAATACCCATCAACCCTTGATTGTCAGAGCCTGTAAAGCCAAGAACATGTGAAAGGTATTCACCAAATGGGTAATGGCGCTTTGAATCTTCAGCGATATATACACCCTTTATCCCTAATGCCTTAATTTCCTTCGCCTTTTCGTGAGATATCTTTCTGCCTTCCGGAATTCTGACGCTCATCGCCTGTTTCGTTAACCATTGATAAGCCTTTTCCTTTGTCATATCCAATATTGAAGCAAGCTGTTCCGCCGTCTCCCCAGGATTCTCAATCTGTCTTGGGATGACATACACTGTTGGCGCAGATATATTCGTTGCCAGCTCGACACCATTCCGATCAAGGATTTCTCCTCGTTTGGCTTCAAAAGGAATATTCCTGCTCCAGGAATCTTTAGCCAGCCCCGTCAACTTATCCCCTAGATAAAACTGTACAATTCCCAATCGGATATCAATGATAAAAAAAACAACGATACCGATCGCCAATGCGATTGCCAGCCGTTTTCGGACAGTAACATTCGAAACACGCAAAAACAGGCACCTCCATTTCATACATGCTTCAATATATGCTTGTCTACTCGATGCTAGACTAGAAAATTCGAAAGAAATAAAGAGGGGATCCAATTGGATCCCCTCTTTGTCTTCACTCTGTTTTCTCTTTTGTCGGTATATCTTCACCAGCCCCATCTGGCTGGGATAATTCAATATTGAAGGTTTCCCCTTCATTAACCTTTTTCCCGGCCTCAAGACTCTGTTTACTCACGTATCCCGTACCTTCGGTTTTCAGATCCAGTTTTGCAACCTTAGCCAATTTCATGACATCGCGCAAGGACCATCCCTTCATGTCAGGAACTTTCATTTCGCCGTCCGTCCTGAGGATTATCTTTTCACCCTGTAAGAGTACACTCCCCGCTTTCGGGGATTGGTCGAGCACTTTACGTCCACTTCCGATCGTACTTACATCATAACCAAGTTCCTTCAGTTCTGTAACAGCTGAACTCTCGGTTTGATTCGTATAGTCTTTGATTTTATTTGCTTTTTGTTTTTTAACTTCAGAAGGTTTTATGTTTAGATATTGCAGGCTATTTTGCATGACAGGATTAAATATCTCTGACAATGGATCAGCCCCAACATAAGATACACCTAACTTGGGCTGCTTGACCGCCACATACATGACCAACTGCGGATCATCTTTTGGAGCCATTCCTAAAAAGGAGAACACATAGTTATTTTTCCCTTCTAAATATCTACCTGTCGGACCCGCAATTTGTGCAGTACCGGTTTTCCCCGCTACTTGATATCCATCAATGGCATATTTTTTCCCTGTTCCTTTTTTCGCAGAAATTACCGTTTCCAAATAATCACGTACTTGTTTTGCAGTTTCTGCCGAAATCGGTTGCCCTGTCACTTTCGGCTTAGTCGTTTTCAAAATTTTTCCGGTATCCTGATCGGAAATGCTTTTTATCACGTACGGCCGCATCATTTTTCCGTCATTGGCTATTGCGGATGCAGCTTGGATTTGTTGAATCGGTGTAACGGTCGAACCCTGTCCAAAGGAGGTAGTCACTTTTTCAAGCTTATACTTGTATTGAATTTTTCCGGTTATCTCGTTTGGCAGGTCAATTCCCGTTTTTTTATCAAATCCGAACTTAGTCAAATACTCTCGGAACGTATCGGCTCCTATTTTATCCATTGCAAGTGTGGCAAAAGCGACGTTCGAGGAACGTTGAACCCCTTCCAGAAAGGTCATGCTCTTTCCTCTTTCGATTCCGCTATGGTCCCCGATTTTACCCGATCCGGCTTTGTAGGTTCCTGCAACAAAGCTTTCATTCGGATTAAAGACCCCTTCCTCAACAGCCGCGGCAAGGGTGAAGGTTTTCATGGTTGAACCCGGTTCGAAGGTTTCTTCAATTGCCAGGTTACGCCATGTATCCGTTAGGCCGACTTTCGTTGTCGGATGGAAGGTGGGCCTTTGCCCCATCGCCACAATTTCCCCCGTTTTGGGATTGGAGACAATCGCTATGATTTGTTCGGGATCGTATTTTTCCTGCACCTTGCTCATCGAGTCTTCCAAGAATGTTTGTATTTTCTTGTCGATCGTAAGCATGACATCATTGCCATTATCAGGAGCAACGACCTTTTCCTTCTTATCCGGTAAGAGGAAACCCCATGAGTCACTGTCATATGTCAGCTTCCCATCCGTTTCCTGCAATTCTTTATTGAGGTACCTTTCGATGCCGAACTTACCAGCCATTTCTTCCGTTTTTTCATCCTTTTCTACATAGCCAATCAGATGGGAGGCGAAAATCCCATTCGGATAAAAACGTTTATTGGTCCTTCCGAATGTAATTCCCGGCAGTTCCAATTTTTCTATTTTCTGCTTGACGACCTGAGTCAAATCCTTGCCGGCACTGCCAAACTCCACTTGGTATGCCCCTTTTTTCGTAAGTCTTTCATAGATGTCCTGTTCATCCATGTCGATATATTTAGCAAGCTCATTCGCGGTCTTCTCCGGATCCTTGACATGCTCCGGCTCCTTTTCACTAAGTACTGCCCTTAAGATATAGGAGGAAGTATCTTCGGCGATGACTTCACCTTTTGTATCGAGTATGCTTCCCCTTTTTGCTTCTATGACCTGTTTTTTTTCATATTTCTTGTCGATTTTCGAAGCCAGTACCTCCCCGCCAGCTGTACCCGTCACCTGAATATACAAAAAGCGGCAGACTAAAACAAAAAAGAGCAGGCCGAATAAGAAGAATAATCCGGCTGCCCCATGCTTCATATTTTTTTGTTTCTGCATTATCACTGCACACCCTTCACATTATTCTCATTTAACTTGAACCCTAGCGCTGCAGCTTTTTTCCAAATTCTCTCGTATGTACTAAGTTCAGCAACCTGCACTTTTAAATCATCATTCACTTTACCCTGTTCTTCAATCGATGTTTCCACTAGCTGGATCTCTTTATTCGTTTCATAGATGGCCGCTTGATTAGAGACTATTTTCACTCCCATGAAGGTGACCATGATAGCAAGGGCACATAGTAAGAAAACTTCACCAATGGATATCTTCGCTTTACGGATGACCACTGTTTGCTGTGTCTGTTGCTGCTGTTGGTCTTCATATTGCAGTTCTTGTACTTTTTTGGCTATGGAACTCATTCATGTTCCCCCTCACTGATTTTTTTCTGTAATCATTGCTTTTCGGCGATTCTTAGCTTAGCCGACCGGGAACGATTATTCCCTTCCAATTCTTCTTCTGAAGGTAAAATCGGTTTTCTCGTAATTATTTTCATAGTTGGCTTGAATTCATCCGGGATAACTGGAAGTCCAGGCGGAAGATCCGGCATGCTACTGGCCTTTTTAAATACCGTTTTACAAATTCTATCTTCGAGCGAATGGAATGTAATGACAGATATTCTTCCCTCTTTATCCAAAAGCGAAATGGCCTGCTCCAGGGAATCTTCAAAGACACCAAGTTCGTCATTCACAGCGATCCTTATTGCTTGGAACACTCGTTTCGCAGGGTGCCCGCCTTTACGTCTTGCCGGGGCCGGTATCCCATCCTTAATTAATTCCACAAGTTCGAACGTCGTTTCAATCGGTTTTATTTCACGTGCCGCTTCAATTTTCCTGGCAATTTGTTTCGAAAACTTTTCTTCTCCATATTGGAAGAAAATTCTCAACAAATCATGGAATGACCAAGTATTCACGACATCATAGGCAGAAATGGCAGCACTTTGGTCCATCCTCATATCCAGAGGTGCATCATGGTTATAGCTGAAACCACGCTCCGGTGTATCCAATTGTGGGGATGACACACCTAAATCATAAAGGATCCCGTCCACTTTCTCGATTCCCCGGGCATTCAACTCTTCTTTTAAGTATTTAAAATTATTAGGAACAAGAACAATACGTTCGCCATAGCTTTCCAATTTTTCCTTAGCATTCCGAATCGCCGTTTCGTCCTGATCAAAAGCATAAAGCCTGCCCTTGTCAGAGAGCTGTGAAAGTAAGTATTCGCTGTGACCGGCTCCTCCTAAAGTACAATCCACATAAATTCCATCAGGTTTGATGTTCAATCCATCAACCGTCTCTTTTAATAACACTGTTGTATGTTGAAACATGCTAGACATCCTTCCAATCGGTTATTGAGTGACTCTATATCTGAGGGCAGCCTTAAATATCAAAGCCAATCATATTTTCTGCTATCTCAGCGAAAGAATCCTCCGAAGCTGAAAAATAGTTTTCCCAAAGGGATTTGCTCCAAATCTCAATACGATTGGTAACACCAAGAATTACACATTCTTTTTCCAATTGGCCATATGAAGTAAGCGGCGTGGGGATATTAATTCGCCCTTGTTTATCAATTTCGCATTCTGTAGCTGCAGAAAAGAAAAAACGGGTAAAGGCTCGGGCATCTTTTTTTGTTAAAGGCAGGGCTTTCAGCTTTTCTTCTAGCAGCTTCCACTCTTCCATAGGGTAACCAAATAAACATTGATCGAGTCCGCGGGTAAGGACAAATTGCTCCCCGAGATTTTCCCTGAATTTCACCGGGACTATCAAACGGCCCTTTATATCGATGTTATGATGGTACTCTCCCATGAACATACCCAATACCCCCACATTCTAATCTCAATGTACCACATTCCCCCACCTTTCTCCACTTGTTTTTACTTTCTCCTTCCAAGTAAAAATTACCTTCTTTTCTTATTAAGTTTATTTAGCCAAATTATTCAAAGAAACGTGCATTTCCCTCGAATGCACTCAAACTAAGACGCAGGCCCACTATTACTGTCGAAGCCCCGCCTGACAAGTACTCAGGAAACAGAAAAAAGACAGGCTTTAGCACCTGTCTTTTTTCACATTTCAATCCCTCCATCAGGATTGGTTTGTGGCAACCGTATTCAAAATGATCTATCCGCCACTTTTCCCCAAAACGGATGGTTTTTCTAAATGAAAATCAATTTATGCTGATTATTGAAGCGATAGTCCAGTTTCATCATATCCCTTACGAGCTCTGGCCCATATTGATTCAAGTAATAAAACACATTCCAAATCCTCTCCTGGGGTGATTCGAGAGGGTACAGCGAATTTGCTATCCGATCATATTTTTTCAAGATGACCGAATGTCGTTCCTTTGTACGGTCACCGATTTTGCCATACATGAAATTCAATTGCTTTTGAATGAATTCAATGTTCTTGTTCAACATCGGCTCGAGTCCTCTATCCAAAGAGACAGCGTGGACAAATAGCTTTTCATGGTTCTCTTCAAGCTGTGATTTCAGCGTCCCGAACAGGGTGTCAATCGTCTCATCTTTAACGGAATCAAGGTAACTTTCCACAGCATTAGCGGTCCCTTCAGTCAGAACAGTTTCCAAACTGAGTTCCATTTCTTCAAGGTCGCTTTGGATACTCCGCTCCACCAGCGTGATGTTTAACCTAGGAATGATTGGCGGCATCTTCATGGAAAACAACTCAAACACCTTTTTTAATTCTGCCCAATAGGCTATTTCCCCTGGCCCAGAAATGAAAGCCAATACAGGGAAAAGCATTTCCTGCATGAGCGGGCGTGTAATGACATTGTTGCTTAATCGTTCTGGATGATTTCTGGCTATCTGCAAGAGTTCATCTCCGGTAAATGATACCTCACCGTTTTTTCCGCTGAAACCGCCTTCTACACGTTCGAGTAAACATCGATCTTTTTTTTCTGGATCATAATAAAATAAATTAGCGGCCTGTTTATCCATTTCAATCATTTTTGCATACCCTTTTGCATGCATGAATGATTGCTGTTCCTCGACCACTTCAGCAATCCGTCCACTTTCATTGACCATCGATTCAAAGTATGTCTTCTCGATTCGCCTTAAATCCGGATCTCCGGCATCGACTAGTAAAAGGCCATATTCTTTGAACCATTCATGAATCAGCTCGGCGAAGAAATCGACGAAAGTATTCGATCTCTTAATGGTTTCCTTCATATCAATCAGGAGTTTGTTCGTAAATTCCGTTTCTCCATATGTTTCAATGATTTCCTCAAGCCACTTCTCTGCCTTTTCCGTTTCCAGCTCCACATCGGAAACCATTGTTTTATATGGCTGGTAGGAAGGGTAGGTTTTTTTATCGGGTTTTCCGTTTTTCATAACATAAACATGATTGACTTCAGCCAAATCATGATCTTCTCCAGCTATCCAAAAAACCGGAATGACTGGCTGCCCCAGTTTTTTTTCCTGTTCTTCCGCAAGCTTAATGATCGATATCACTTTATGAATGGTATACAGCGGCCCTGATAATAACCCTGCCTGCTGTCCTCCAATCACAACCACGGAATCATCCCTGCGCAACCTTTCAATATTACCCTTAACTGCCTCACTGAATGAAAGACGAGACATGTATTGTTGTATGTAATCCGACAATTCATCACGTGAAAAAGAGCGGTTCATCAATTCTTCATATCTATTGAGATAAATGTCAGGCTTAGACAAGTCATAGTGAAAATAATCCTCCGCTTCAAAACGGTTTTGTAAATAGTCCGATGCAAAACGGTTTAAAGATGGTAACGCGAGATCTTTCATCTCCATTTCTGTTCTCCCTTTCTCTGCAACTACAATTCTTTTTAGAGTATAACATTCCGGTTTAAGAAAACAAAAGAAGTTGCCCAGCAGCAGAAAATTGATGCGATGTTCTATGTTATGTAGTCAATATCTTCGTAATACTTGTAATTATTCCAATGGAAAACAATAGAAGGTAAGCCACGAAAAAGAAGGCGAAGTTCACTCTCCAAAAACCCTTTAATACCTTATGGAAAATGATTTCTTCTTTTACCTTGTAATGGACAAGAACCACCACGAATGCGTTGATGATCATGATGAGCATGATCACCCAAAGAATTTGCATATCCCAAATCGTAATGATCAAATAATGGACGGATAATACGAATAGTAGCGTACTCATGTCCATTGCAAATTGAACGGAGCGCCGATGGTTTCCAGTGAATTGTTTGGCACCTATAAAAAAAAGTATATACCCTACGAAAGGCAAGGTAATAAATATCGCGGCAAGACTTGAAACTACGTACGGCACATCCTCATCCCCCCTGAGACTCTTTTCCTTTGACCATCTTATATAGAGAAGACGTCAGGCAATCACTTTTCCCTTTACTCTTTGCCTCCGAGAGGATATGACCCAAAATGGCATCAATTTCCGTTTTACGGCCATTTTCTAAATCTTTTAGCATGGACGATCGATTTTCAGCAGTTGCCATGCAAACGGATTTCACATGTTCAAATGACTCATCCTTATTTTGAACTTCCAAAATACCGGAGATTTCCCCAAAAAGATCTTGAAATAATTGGTTGTGAAAAGAGTTAGTGATTAAACCGCCATTTTCCACACCAAGTATCGCCGTTAATGGATTTATCACCGCATTGACGACAAGTTTATCCATCAGCATCGAGTGAAAATCTTCACTCGTCGTAAAAGGAAAATGATCGATCCTTTCATTCACGAGCGATAGTTGCCCAAGTTCCCCTCTAAAGGAAGCGATCCTTGTAATGCCAAGCCCCGTATGCTCCACGGTATTCCCGTCATGTTTCAATGCTCCATGCTCCACTACCCCCACATATATGGTCGGGGATTGAAGCTGCTTTAAATAAGAAATATGCCCATAGCCATTCTGCAAGAATAGCAATGGAACCTTAATACCTTTGATCCTAGGCAGTATTTGCGGCAGGTGATATTGCTTGACGGCCACTATAAGAAGATCCACATCCGATATCCCTTCATCCAGCCCTTTGGAAATGATGCCCGTCAGCAGTCGGTTTTCACCATCCGCAATAAGACGGATTCCATCACGTTGGATGATGGACGCCTGATCCGCAGTATGAGTATAGAGAGTCACATTATGTTTTTCACTTAAATGGGACGCAAACAGCAGCCCTATGGCCCCTCCGCCAATGATTCCAATTCTCATAATAACCTTCCTTACTTTTTGAAATATATTTACTATTTTATCACATTATCTTTTTTAGCCTGCACCAATTTTCCCATCGTTGGAAAACGCAGCCAATCTGATTGAATGAAACGATGGAACTGCCATTATCGATGGCTCATCATAAAATACCAATGGAAAGAATGATTAATACGCCATTGAAGATATATTTTCTTCTTTAAGTGTTAATTTAATGGTATATTAGATACGAAAAGCTTAGCCATTTTGAAGACTTTACAGGAACAAAAGATAACTCCAAACTCACCCGAAGAGAAATTGAAGGGAAAAGGGCGGGGGATAAAAGGCTATAAGCATTTAGTCAGCTAGGATAAGTCGATGATGTCATACTAGATTTAACCTAAGTTGAAATTCCACATGGCAAAGATCAGTGGGATGACTTTCAAAGGGTACTATCGGAAGAGGTTTATCAGAATTAAGGGGGAGCTTTTTTATGGAATACAAGGTTGAACGATTACTTGTAAATTTTAAAACGCTTGAGGAATTCAAAAAATTCAAAGAATATGGGATACAGGAACTGTCCATGCTAGATGATTTAGAGGGTAACATCATCGAAAATGACAGCCAATCACCTTTTTACGGAATCTTTTATGGCGATAAACTTGTAGCTCGCATGAGCCTGTATAAAAGAAGCGCTAAATTCGACCAGTATTTTGACAATTCCAGGGATTTCCTTGTTCTTTGGAAACTTGAAGTCCTGCCTAACTATCAGAAAAAAGGTTATGGAAGAGCTTTGGTCGAATTCGCCAAAAGCCTGAACATGCCTATCAAAACCAACCCAAGAGTCCATTCACAAGACTTTTGGAAAAAGATGGGTTTTTCTGCTGTTTCCTATGACTTGGACAGGGACCTCGGAGAAAACCCGCTGATTTGGAGCCCATTTGACATACAAGATAAGAAAGAAATAGATACACAAGAATAAGGAAGCATCAAGAAAATGCGGGCGGATTTTCCCACCCGCATTTTTTATTTATTGACCCTTTCCAAATTACCATTCTTATCCATTTGAAAACTCACCTTCGGATTCGCCTTTTCGTCCTCCTGGACACTAAGTTTTCTTGCGCGCTCCATGATCTGCATTAACGCACGATAATCTTCCTCAACAGCTTTCAGGTTTTCCTTAAGCAGGACATTCTCTTCCAGTAATCGGACATTTTCCCGTTCAAGAAATAGGGAACGCTCAGAAATCCGTTCTTTTTCCTTATTATCAAGCTGAAAGAATTCATCCATTTTGGTTAAATATAATATAACTTCCTGAAGGGTAATAGATTCTTTATCTTCATGCTCGGGCGTTATTTCTTCAATCGTGACATTTTCGACCGCTGCAATCGAATCCCTTTCCACTTCAGGATTATTGACTACCTGTTCCTTCCTTTGTTTTTTCGCCAGCTCTATCCCTGATTTATATTGCTTCCTAACAAAGGAATTCCAACGGAACCCACAAGCAGCAGATGTCCTTGATAACTGTTTCCCCACTTCTTCAAACGCCTTTAATTGTGTACTGCCTTCCCGTATATGCCTCAGTACCACTTCAGCCAACAACAGATCCTCATCATGAGTCCATGCATCTTGTCTCGCAATCGTCATCTCTCTACCTCCTTAGCAAGTTTTAATTCATAATATGCACATGCTAGGAAAGATAGAAGATATATAGAGCGTGTAATATTTATTTTTTCTTATTTAGAAAACGCTCGACTGCAGCATGGTGCTCATCACTCGCCCACAGTTTGGAACATTCACGGATTTCCGCATCCATTCTTCCTTTAAGCCCGCTATCCTGCCATTTATGGACCAGCAATCGTTTATAGGCCATCAATACCCCTGTCTCATGGCGAAGAAAATCTTCCGCAAACCATTCCCATCCATCCGTACCTTCTCCGACTACCTCATCTACGAAACCAAGTTCCTTCGCTTCCTCAGCTTTATGTATTTTTGCATCCAATAATAGCTTTAGCGCTTTTTGCTCTGGTATTTTTTCAAGTAAGAGCGAAGCTCCGCCCCAGCCAGTCGTTATTCCTAGAGTACCTTGTACAAACCCTAGCCTAGCTTCCCTCTTTGCTAACCTGAAATCACAAGCTGTCGCTATTTCGCATCCGCCGCCGAAAGCACTTCCATTGATTAGCGCCATTGTCGGTTTTGGGAAAACTGCTAGTTTATACAGAATTTCACCCATTTTCGATAACATAAAAAAGGCCTCTTCTTCTGTATGCAAATCCTGAAATTCCCTTAGATCCCCGCCTGAACAGAACGCCTCAGAGCCCGCGCCGGTCAGGACCAGCAACTTAACTTCATCATCGCTTGCAGCTTCCGACAATATCGACTCAAGTTCGTCCATCAGCTGATAATTCACGGCATTCCTTTTCTCCGGTCTATTAAATAGGAGCTTCATGAAACCGCGTTTATCCATTTCAACTTCAATCACCTGACCCATGTAAACACCTTCTCCAAAATCATCGGCAAACGCTAATGATTCGAAATATTCTGCCAAATATATTTGTAAAAAAAGCACAGAGAAAAATCCCTGCGCTTTGATTAGCGTGTTGCATCAAGAGAGCTAAGCTCTCAAGTAGGTCAAGAAATTATTTTGCGACAACTTCTTTTCCTTTATATGTTCCACATTCTTTACAAACGTGATGTGAAAGAGTCATTCCACCACAGCTCGGGCATTCTACCATACCAGGTACTTGAAGCTTGAAGTGCGTACGACGTTTTCTTTTTACAGTTTTCGACGTTCTTCTAAAAGGTACAGCCATTATTCCCACCTCCTTAAAAAATATAAAAAAGCTGGAAAAATCGGATTAACGATTTTTCGTTCCAATCAAGATTCTTTATTGTTGTCAAAAAAGTCGGCAAGCTTTGCAAATCTCGGATCAACCTTATGCTCATTTTCCTCTTCGGAAATAACAGCCCAGTCTTTCCCAGATTGAGGAGCAGCTTCATTCGAATCGACATCCTCACAAAAAACCTGCATCGGAATTTCTAGCAATAAATTTTCTTTAATTACCGGTATTAGGTCTACAACGTCGCCTTCCACAACAGTGACATCATCTCCGTAGAAATCTGTGCCATCTGCCTTTAAAAGAAAGGTTTCCTTTGTATCAATATCAATCGGATATTTAACGTCTACCAGTGTACGGGAGCAAGGTAATGTTAATTCACCTGAAAGATGCAAGTGAAAAGTAATCTCGGTCGAGCTGATATCAGCTCTTCCTGCTACTCTGATCGGAGAAACATCGCGAATTTGCGGGTCTCTTTCTCTAATGTCCAAGACATCCACCAGTTCATCAAACCGTAAATCTTTGTCCCGAATTTTTTGAAGTTGACTAATCGTCCATTTCAAATGAAATCACCTCAAGGCAACAAAAATAATTATAGCTTTCAATTATAAGTTTGTCAATATTTTTTCTTTACACTATAATGTAGTCATCCTAACTGATTGTCTAAGTTTTATGAATCATTTCTAACAAAAAATCCAGACGATTACTTATAGTAATTTTACTTGAAATACTATTTTAGCACTAAGTTGATAAAATACAAAGTTTTTCTCTGAGGTGAACGAATGAAAGCTTGCGGTTTAGTAGTCGAATATAACCCTTTTCACAATGGACATGTTTTACATGCAAGAGAAAGTAGAGAAAAAACAGGTGCAGATGTTGTTGTCGCTGTTATGAGCGGGCCCTTCTTACAGCGTGGCGAGCCCGCTATCGTCAGCAAGTGGACACGCGCTGAAATGGCCTTGAATGGCGGCATTGATCTTGTCATTGAGCTGCCATATGCTTTCGCGACACAGAAGGCTGAAATATTTGCAAAAGGATCTATTGCTCTTTTGGAATCCCTTGGCTGTGACTCCTTTTGCTTCGGAAGCGAGGATGGCAAAATTGAACCATTCATCATCGCCCACAGAATCCTTTCGGAAAATTCCGCTGCATTCGATGCCGCAATCAAATCGGCCATGGATGCCGGTAATAGTTATCCGGCAAGTGCTGCCCAGGCTTATCGTTCGATCATCCATGGTGATGCGGCATTGGATTTGACGAAGCCGAATAATATCCTTGGAAAGGAATATGTAAGTGCTGCCCTTTCTAACGGCTACTCCATTCGCCCTTATACGATTCAAAGGGTCGCTGCCGGGTACCATGAAACAAAGTTGTCCAAAGACCCTATTGCCAGCGCAACGGGGATACGTAAAGCCATCCATGAACACCAGGAATTACATTCTGTTTCCAGTTACATTCCTCAAGCGACGATGAGTGGCCTTGAGCAATATTTAACGCACTACCATGCCTTGCATGACTGGGAAATGTATTGGTCCATGTTGAAATACCGTATCCTTTCCTCCTCTTTAACCGAATTGGCAGGAATATACGAAGTTGAGGAAGGCATAGAGCACCGAATGAAGAAGATGGCCAACCAATCTTCGAGCTTTTCTGGATTCATGGCAGCGCTGAAGACAAAACGCTACACATGGACACGGCTGCAGCGGATGTGTGTCCATATATTGACGCATACATTCAAGGAACAGGTGATTCATAATGACCAACCGGCCTATATCAGACTTCTTGGCATGAATGGCCGGGGACAAGAATATCTTCGTTCTGTAAAAAAAGGCTTGCCCCTCCCTCTCGTCTCTAAACTTTCGTCCTATCGGGAGCAGGACATCGATATGGACTTGCGAGCGGCACAGGTTTATGCACTGGGCTTGCCCGAGCCGCATCAAGCTGCATTGATGAAACGTGAATATGAATCTCCCGTCATTTTCAAATGAAGAAGGATTCAAGCTTGGTCCGTATCATCCTTAAGTGTAAAAAGAAAAATGAAAAAAGCGCAAACAGTAGATGACTGCCTGCGCTTTTTTTCATTTTTCTTTTCCATTTAGCTTAGTTAAATAGGCTACTGCATCTTCAAAGTTGTCAACCGGCACGATCTTCATGTCAGTGTCAATATCCTTTGCTGCAATGAGTGCATCTTCATAATTCGAACCCGCTGCTCCGTTTTCATTCGGGGCAAAGAATATTTCGGCTCCAGACTTATCGGCTGCAACAATTTTCTGTTGAATTCCACCAATTGGACCGACTGTCCCATCATCAGACATCGTCCCTGTACCCGCTATGTCATATCCATTTGTAAGATCGCCTTTCGTTAATTGATTATAAATTTCCAACGAAAACATTAAACCAGCCGAAGGACCGCCTATATGTTCTGAATCTATGGCAATCGCCGGTTTTGTGGTCACTCTTCGATTGTCATCCAGCGAAATGCCGATTCCTACCCTATTTGGGTCATTTTTAAAAGGCTGCAATGAAAGAACGGCCGTTTTCTCCGTCTCTTCCCGCTTATAAACTATTTTAACTTCATCTCCAGCCTTCTTTTCGTTAATATAGTCCATGAATTCCTGTGCAGACTTGAATTTAACATCATCAACTTGAATGATTTGATCGCCCGCTTTCAGCTCTTTTGCTGCTGGCATTCCTTTTAGCACGTCCAAAACATATACACCCAGGTACTCGTATTCGACTTCTTTCCCTGCTTTTTCATATGCGATCTTAATGGCATTATTTTTAGAACCATCCATTAAATGGAGCTGCCTGATATTATATTCTTCATCTGTTTCATCTTCGCTTCTGATGGAGGTTTCAGGATAAAGCTCCTGATATTTGCTCCACTTCGCCATCATGTAGGAATATATATTCGCCCGGCCCATCCTTACAGTGGTTAACATAAAGCTTCCTTTTGCTTCATCTCCTCCCGATACCTCAATGATTGGCTCCAATTCTTTAGCCATTCCTGGTTTCGATACATAAAAAGGTAGGGAATAAAGGGCTGATGCTATGAGAAGTATAGCCACCACCAGGAAAGTGCGTACATACGTTTTACGGCTCATCTTCAAAGGACTCCTTCCAAGTAACAATGCTCTGCTTAATTTGATCTATCTTACCTCTTGCTGCTTCTTCTCCAATACTAATTATTTCCTGTACGTTTGTAAATGATTTCGAGCTGTATTTCTCAACCCTGGGGCGTATCATGACGTCTGAAGCAAACTCCCTGCTTTTAACCAGCTCCATTTGCAGGATATCGAGGCTTTGCATGATGACGTCATATATGGAGTTTATCTCCATATCCTGTTTCACGTGGGCTACATCCACACCAATTATGATGTCTGCTCCCATATCCTTCACAACTGAAACAGGAACCCTGTCAACTACGCCGCCATCAACAAGCAGTCTGTTTCCGATTCTTTCGGGAATGAAAATCCCGGGAATGGAGATGCTTGCCCTTACAGCCGGCGCGATGGGACCTTCCTGAAAAATGACTTTTTCCCCCGTTTTTATATCAGTGGCTACCACCGCCACAGGAATATCAAGTTCTTCAAATTTCTTGCCATATGTAAATACCCTGATTAAATCCTTTGTCCGCTTACCCGAAATGAAGCCCATCTTAGGTATGGTGAAGTCCAAATAATACTTCCGCTTAAATGCACGGGACAACTTATACAGCCTCTCGATATCCGACCCCGCTCCATAAAAGGCTGCAACCATTGCTCCCATGCTGCTTCCAGCAATCATATCTATCGGAATGCCTTCTTGCTGCAATACCTTTATCACGCCAATATGTGCAAACCCCCTAGCTCCTCCTGACCCAAGTGCAAGCCCGACCTTTGGTTTCGACAAAGATATCCCTCCCGCTTTAACTAGTTCAAAATATTGAAATAACACTCATTCAAAGTTATGGTCTTAAACGGATTTATAGAAGCATATTATTTATATTGACAGTGAAACAAGCATGGCAGATATATTCCATGCAGCCAATGTAAGTGAAGGGCTGCGCGGAAATTCCATTGTGCGGATCATCCCTCTTTACATGTCGGTACAATCCTTATTCCATCATGCGCTTACTTTCGAGAAAAAGAAGTTCATATTTTATTATATACGAAACGAACTGCCCTTATTTAGTAACCTTCAAGAGGAGGCTGAATTTTGCTAAAATCAAAATCTAAAACAGTACTGTTAGCTACCTCCGTCACGATGATGGCAGTTGGCTTGATCATCTTCCCCCAAGAATCCTTTGAAGCTTCCAAAGGCGGACTGAATATTTGGTGGACAATTGTTTTCCCTTCGCTTCTGCCTTTCTTGATTTTCTCGGAGTTATTAATCAGTTTTGGGGTTGTCAGGTTCATCGGTGTCATGCTCGAACCATTTATGCGTCCCTTATTCCGTGTACCAGGAGTGGGAGGTTTCGTTTGGGCGATGGGGCTTGCATCAGGGTTTCCAGCCGGGGCGAAATTCACTGTAAGGCTTCGTCAGGAAGAACAATTGACCCGCATTGAAGCTGAAAGACTCGTTTGTTTTACTAATTCATCCAATCCATTGTTCCTATTCGTTGCCGTTGCCGTTGGTTTTTTCCACAACCCTCATTTAGGGATCATCCTTGCACTTTCCCACTACCTAGGAAATATTTGTGTAGGCATCATCATGCGTTTTTACCGTTGGAAAGAAGAAAAATCCCATGCAAAAGTACTGACCAAGCTCCCCTCCATAAGACAAGCCTTTAGTCAAATGCATCGAACCAGAATAAAAGAAACAAGACCATTTGGCAGTTTACTTGGAGATGCAGTACTCTCATCCATCCAAACCCTATTGATGATCGGGGGGTTCATCATTCTCTTTTCTGTGGTGAACAAGCTTTTATTTCATATGAACATCACCGGATTGCTAGCATCTGGGGTCGGAGGAATTCTACATATTTTTAATTTCCCGGATTCCTTAAGCCTTCCCTTCATATCAGGTATGTTTGAAATGACTCTAGGTTCAAAATTAACCAGCACGGTCGAAGAGGCGACACTCTTTCAGCAAACCGTGATGACAAGTTTCATCTTAGCTTTCAACGGGTTCAGCATTCAAGCGCAAGTTGCCAGCATCATTGCCGCAACGGACATTCGTTTCACTCCCTTTTTTCTGGCTAGGATTGCACATGGCCTTCTTGCATCCATTATCACCGTCCTGCTTTGGGAACCATTCTATAAAGGCAAAATGTACAGCGGCAGCCCGATAAACGCATTCCCGGTCAGCGGATCCGGTGACCACGCGAATTCCCTATATCAAAGCATGCTTGAAATAGGTCCCATTCTAACACTCGTGTTTTTGATCCTATACATCATCATATTTACCAAAAGGTTATTCAAAGGCCTTTCGTAAACCAAAAAAGAGCATTGCGCGTTGGCAATGCTCTTTTTTCTATCCTTTCAGTTCCTCGTATTTTTTGGCCAGAGCTTTCTGGACGACACTTGGCACTAGTTCGGAAATATCCCCGCCATACTTCGCTACCTCTTTCACGATACTCGAACTCAAGAAAGAATATTGATTTTTCGTCATGATAAAGAATGACTCTATTTTATTGTTAAGGAATCGGTTCATCGAAGTTCCCTGCATTTCATATTCAAAGTCTGAAGTCGCCCTCAATCCCCTGATGATGGCATTCGCGGAAACGCTTTCAGCATAGTCGACCGTCAATCCCTGATAGAAATCCACTTTAACATTCGGCATATGGGCAGTCGCTTCAGTAATCAGTTCCAGTCTCTCCTCCACTGTAAAAAGAGAGTTTTTCGCTGAATTGTTCACGATGACCACATATACCTCATCAAAAACATTCGCTCCCCTTTGAATGATATCAAGATGACCAAATGTTATTGGATCAAAACTCCCCGGACAAATCGCTATTTTGGACATTCATAGTTCCCCCTGTTCGTGTACGTTTCCCCATTGATAAATCGTAACGGCAATGACGCCATAAACTTCTTTTCTCTTAACGGTAAAGTCACCAACTTTTTCTGGCAAAGTAACATCATGGCCATGCTCACAAACAATGTATCCCATATCGTTCAGCAATCGGTATTTATGTATTTCTTCAAGAATCTCAACTAGCTTTTGTTTCTTATAAGGTGGATCAAGAAAAATCAATTCAAAAGTCATTTCCCTTTTCACCAAAGCCTTTAATGCACGTTCTGAATCATTTTTATAAACTTCTGCACGGTCTGAAAACTTGCATAGTTCCAAATTAGCCTTAACCGTTTGATTTGCTTTAAAATCCCGGTCGACAAATATGGCTTTTTCCATGCCTCTGCTTAACGCTTCAATTCCCAGTCCACCGCTTCCGGCAAACAAGTCGAGGACCAGCCCTCCTTCGAAATAAGGACCAATCATGTTGAAAATGGATTCCTTGACTTTATCAGTAGTCGGCCGGGTTCCTGTACCCGGTACAGCCTTAAGTGGTCTTCCTTTGCAAATTCCGGAAACGACCCTCATCATTCTCACCACATTTTATGACAAATTTCTGTTACTTTCCTATCCTAACATATTAGAAAAAGCTAGCCAATATTTAAACCCATTTGGCTTCATTTCAATGATGAAAAGAACATATTATTTCGTACCACGGATAGTAGATATCCATTCTTTTTATAAATCTTTTACATGTTGAATAATAAAGTGGTTTTTGGCAATAATGTGAATAACAACATTCCTTTTTAGGTGTTGTTGCCAACCGCGGAGAAGGCTTACGTTTCCCCATAAGTTCTTCCTCCGGTTTCTCCTCTCCCTTTGCCTTCTGGTCCTTAGTTAGACATAGAAGGACCCTGCATATTTTTGCAGGGCTTTTTTTATTGATAAACCACTTATTTCTAATTTCCTTTATCATCATTCGTCAATGAAGTTGTCCTTCTCTTTTATGAGGGATAATGATAAAGTAATGAATAATAAGTTAGTTAGGAGAGGTTTAATTGATTCAACGTTTTATTGAAATTGGACAAGGATATTCCGATATATATGAGTTGCTGGAAGTAGGCCGCAATCAGAAACATCGAGTTGCAAGGCTCTTGGCCATGCATACTACTATAAATGATAAAAAGGTAACGTCATTGGTCATCATCATGGAGCCCACAGATCCCGGGAAATTCCAGCCGCTTTACATTTGCCGTGAAGGTATCCCTAACCCACATGCCACCAAAAACAAACGCTATGAACTTTTTGAGAACTTGGCTGAGGAACTGGATAGGCCAATTATTGAAATCGACGTGAAACCTTCGGTGCTCTTTGCAGAAATCGAGTTGTACTACCAGCATTTAATCGGCATTTTGCGAATGAATAGATATTTGCCGCCATTAGGTTGAAAGATGTTGCTGCCCTGAAAATGAAAAAGCTGACTCCGCATGAGTCAGCTTTTTTCAAATTCCCATTTTATAATCATATTCTTTCGCTTTATCCGGTTTGGAGTTTTCGAACTCCACCTTCAAAAAAGGCTTGTAAGAAAGGTCCACCTTTTTAACGAACGAATAATTATTCAGTTTTTCCACCAGTGGTTCCACTTCATCCATATTCGTATAAAGCACGACATATTTCAACTTTTTTGAAACATAATGGATATTTCCAAATTTCCTAAGCATTTTGGCTTGTTTCAATGTATGTAAATAGACGATGATTCCCTGTCTCGCTCCAAGCATATCAATAACTCCCTTTTATAAAGGTTTTAACTAAGTGTAGCATAGCAGAATCTTTACTTTCAACCAAGAAAAAAAGATTATAAACAAAATTCTCTCACTATTATGAATATATACACTGTGAAGGGAGCCAAACAAACGATGGATTTAAACCAAATTTGGCATCAATTTATTGATCATCTATTGGATAATGATGAAATTACCCAAGCTTCGATAAAAAAGTTCACAGGAATCCCCTTTATATATATCCATTATCATCCGGCACCAAATGATGATGGTAAGCTTTCTCTCTTAATAAAAACAGCCGCAAGCCTTTCAATGCGTGGCAAGCAGCTTCATTGTGAAACCATTTTCGTACGGCAGGAAGAACATTTATATGTATTCCGGCATCGTTTTTATGTGCCGCAGCAAAAGATGTTTTGCTGCGGCAACCTTTGTCCGGATTGTATTTTATATCGCAGTTAATCGCTTTTTGCCACGTATCCGGAATATGTACAATGAAAGAACATGCATCGGTTCATGACCATGTTTCGGCGAGGTTCCAAACATGACACAGCCACCGAACTCCGTATTAATGTCGAATTTCGATGGCTGCATGTTATATACCGGCCCTGAATGTTCCCAATCTGGCCATTACCTTAAGCAGAGCACCCGCAACTTCCCCCGGTTCCGCAGCTTCCCGTTGAACATCCGCCGGATGAAACAAAAAATGGATTCCCAGCCGGGGTTTTGACCTGTTCAGAAACAGCTCGGCCAATTCTTCCGCTTATTTCATCAAGAACGGATTGCAACTCGGTCTCCGCCCGCTTAAACCTTGCAACGGCAGGATGCATATCCATGTCTCGTTTAGCTTGCCTCGTTTCTAAATTAATGCGTTTATAATCCGGATGATATTTACCGAACCTTTGAACATCTTCAAATAGATCCTTAAGCGAAGTAAACTTGGAAATTATCCGCTGGGCCTCTTTGTCCTTTTGTAATTTATATAAACTAAGGAGGTATTCTTCCCCTATTTCAGAATGAAGGATCATTTCAGCTAATCCATCAGCCTGATGTAAAATGTCGATGATTTCCATAGTAGCAAGCATTAACAAGCTCACCTCCACAACCATTTTACCATTTCTCCCTTTTAGATGCTAATGGTTTGATTAAATCGAGGAAGTGATATGTACCTCAATCTCTTTTTGCAGCCCTGTTTTTTCACCTGCACCATTCAAAATCTCCAGCTTTATCTTATGCATGCCATTCGGGACATCCTTTACGATAAATGCTGCCGTTTTCATATCGACTTTCTTTTGATTATCAATAAATACGGACACAGTCGCCAATTGTTCAGGATTTGATTCAGAAAAACCATAGTTTTTCAAGTAGCACTCAACGTAGACGGAGTTGCCTTTTACAAATGTTTTTACCCGAAAGTCCTCATCTGAGTTTTTGATGCTCGATACAGTGGTGGCAGCCTCTAGTGTAGATACACCTTGTATGGCTACTCCTGAGTTTTCAGGTTCGGGTATTTTCTTGCCACAACCCGTCGCTGCCATCAACACTGTTAGAGCCAATATCAACTTTCTCATTCCATCGTCCCCCTTTTGCTTTTATTGTTCGCCAAAAGGAGTAATTTACTCTTATTTTCTTCATTCACTTGGAGCATTCATCGCTTGAAACATATGAAGCATCATTGAGGCAACCTGAACGCTTTCCGAAAATTTAGAGACCCGATGTGGAATCGACTTCTCAAAATAATATTTAGCTTCGGTTTCAAACACATCCACTTCATGTGGATTACGCATTAATCTTTTGTACCATGCAGGCTGAACCCTCAAATAATTTCGCATATCTTCGTTTGTTTGAATGAATTCATATATATTCTGGCGCATGAAAAACCCTCCTTAATCTTTGGTGAATAAAAAAGGGTTAGCTCTCTGCTCTTTTTCTTTTGGGGGAGGACTGGTATCACCTGATTTATTCCCTTGGAAAGCAGATAGCACTCCTTGGATTGCACCGATGGCCTGATTGGCATTCGTAATATATTGTTGAATCTGCCCCATATCCATGTTTTTAACGGCACTCATTAACGAACCGATCAACTCAGTGCTTTGGTCTCCCTTTTCAACCGGCGGTGATGGAGATCCTGTATCCTCTTTGGGCTCACCCACACTGCCGTCAGCCTGCCAGCGCGGATGATCTTCTCCGAGTAAATACCACTCTTCAAAAAGTTCCTGCCATGTTGCTTGTTTGCTTCTCACTTCATTCACTAAATGAGGATGTTCCTTTACAAACTCCCGAAATCCATCCACGGAGGGCCGCTTTCTTTTTGCCATTACTCTCACCTCACACTTAGACATCGCCTATTGCACCATATGCTAAAGGTAGATAAAAAGTGCATAAATTCCTTTTCAAATGCAATGGGGCGTGGAAGCGGAGTCCAAGTTCGTTATGTAAAAACCTCCTTTAGCAAACGATCCTCATCGAGGGGAATGCAAATGGTTGGGACCTTTTTCAATTTAAAAATATGATCCACAACAAGAAAACGGACCCAAACCGGGTCCATTTCAGACTGTAGTCAAACTCGATGAAAAACGAGTTTGTCTACATTTTTTTGCTTGTACAAATTTCGACGTTGATTTCCACTTCAGGCACTCGCTTTCCGCGGGCGGTCCGGGAGCCTCCTCGGCGCACTTGCGCCTGTGGGGTCTCCCTTGGACTCGCTATTCCCGCAGGAGTCTCGCACCTGCCGTTCCAATCAACTATGTTTTAGCCTACAGTCTTTTGTTTTGAAATAGATCTATTAAAACTTGAAGTGATGAGGATGCTTTCGAAACATATTTCCATTCGAGATCAACTTGTAATGATTACTTTAGATTAACTGGTGCCGGCGAACCATTTGGTCAGTGAGGCTTCCATTGACTTCACTTTCATTTATGACTTGGTGAAAGGTATGTATTCAGAGGTAGGACGCGCAGTATTGTTCCAGTTATTTTAGTTAAACTGTCATTCATTCAATATACCTTCGTTATTCGTTCCATGCGTAAAGCGATTGAAGAAGCTGAAAAAAATATGGCTTACCGTTGGTTCTTAAATAAGCACCTCACTTCTCAAAGTTCTGAAAAATTATGAGCGACGTTTTAAAGATACAGACCCGTTTGAACAGATTTTCTATCGCACCTTAATAACAGCTGCTGATAGAAAGTTAATAAGCGCTGAACACGTATTCGCGATTCCACACATGTGAAAGCCAATGCGAATAAGCGCAAATTGAAAAGAAAATCGTACGCATAGAAACACGAGCATATCAATGACGTCTTCCAGATGAAATAAATCAAGATCGTGAAAACCATGGAAAGAAGCCTTTTCCACTAGATAAATTTGATAAGGAAGAAGCAGATCATTGCGTCTTCATCAAGATATAAAATCTATATATGCGAAACGCAAAGAAACGGTTGAGCGTATATTCGCAGATGCAAAAGAAAAGCATGGTATGCGATGGACTACTTTAAGGGGACTTGAAAAATTGCCGATGCATGCGATGCTTACTTTCGCTGCCATAAATAAAGAAGATGGCCACGTGGACATGGCAAGGTCCTAAAATGGCATAACATAGTGGCTCGAAGTGCTTAAATCTCTTAACCTTTGGTCAAAATTTCAAAGGGAATATTAAAGGTTCGGAATTTTTTAATTCCGAACCCTTTTTGTCTACAAACTGAGACGGACCCAAACCGGGTCCATTTTTTTATCTCTTTATGAAATTCTGGGTGTAATACTTTTTATATACCCCGACGCCCAGACCTGTAAATTCCTCGCTCAGCATCGCATCCCGATGCCCTTTGCTATTTAGCCAACCTTCCATGACTGCAGCTGCATCCACATAATTGGCTGCTATATTTTCACCGGCCGCCCTGTATTTCACATGACCTGCATCAAGACGATTTTCCAAATCCCCCTTTGTTTCAGAAACATGGGTTCCTTCAGGGGTGTCCTTCATTTCCCGGCTATGAAGGTAAGCAACCTCCGCAGTAGCGGCATCCCATTCTAAAGGCTTCAAATCAAATCTGCTGCGCATGATATTCGTAATATCGAATATTTGCTGCTCATTTCCATCTTCCACTTTCGCCATGTCCTCATCTGAAAGGTCCTTAACTGTCACAAGTTCACCATGATAGGTCAACTCATATGGCTTTTGTTTCAATAGGGCGGAATCATTCAAAAATCGGATGCTTGAAACAGTCCCCGTGAATTTATCCAAATAAAGCTGAACATTAATATTCCCTAAATCAATTAACGGCCTCATGTTCATATCTTCCTCCGACAATTCAAAACGATAGGAACTGTGACCAACTTCAATATCAACAGTAGGTTCCACATATAAACTGGAATAGATGGCATCAATCGATTGTCCAATTTTAAAAGGAGCGACATTGACCTCATCACCGATTCCGTAAGCAGATACCACTTTTTCATTTTCAACGGCTAATTGGAAATAATTATTATAGTCCTTTTTATAAACCCACCATTCATATCCATAGGCAGACAAATCAATTCGATCCGGCTTACCGTATTCCCTTTCTATCTCTTTTGCATTTTTCCCGATCGTTACTGCCAGACCTTCTGTCACTTCAGTAACCCCTTCCTTTTCAGAGGAAGTGCTTCTTTCATTTATATGTCCATTGGGGTTAACACCTTTGTTACCATCAATAAGAGGGTTCCCTTCATCTTCATCGCCGATATTAAGATAAATACCGATTACGAAAAAAATAATGATTAACACCAACACCTTACCTAAACTGCGCAGAGGAACACTCCCTCTCTCTATCTAATTTATGTATCCAATGCAAAAACCTTTCTTTCCTGATTATATCACTGTTCAATCATAATTTTCTAATTTACGATAGACTGCCCCTTCATTAAATTTATTTAAAAAATGGAACTTTTGTGAATGATTGAAATACAATGGTTGAGTTCATTGCAACTTCAACCATTTCGTACTATTATAAAATATAGGATAAAATGGTATATTATAAACATACTTGGAGATTTTTAATATATTCATGTACATAATATTTTCCCGGTATGTCATTTTAATTCTCAATAGTAAACATAGGAGGTACTACTCGTGAAATTTGAAAGCTTTGGAATCGAAAACATCACAGCCGACTTAAACCGACTAGATGACCTAATGCCGCAATATGGTTTAATACGAGCAGAACAATGGGATTACGAAAGAGTCAGTTACGATCGTAAGTTCGAATTAAAAGAAGGCACGTTTTACCTGAGAATACTTGGCTATGCTACAGAGGGCGATGTTGGCGCTCACAGGGCCGTCATCAAATTAATGGTTCCTCTATTAGGAAAACACTATTATCCACACGGAGTTGAATATGGTGAAGGAGAGGATTTCCCTGCATCACTAGTTAAACAAAGTGAAAAAATCCTCGCTCAAATCAAAGAAGAACTTACACAATTCAACGGCCTGTAAAAGCCGTTAGCGAAAAGTGGGTCAAAGAGAGAGGATCATGTGTGATGCTCTCTTTTTTGTTCAATACAAAAGCCTGATGCTTTTTTTGCACCAGGCTTTTTGTCATTTTAAAATCCAAGGATCGCCTTTATTAAAGATGTTGTTTCGCCGCCATGATAAATCACATAAAGCAGGATGTAAACAGCTACTCCAGTAATCCCAGTGAAAAACCAAATGATGCTGGTCGCCGGCCCGATTTTCTTATGAATCGCGAATTTACCTTTAAACCCAGTGGTAAGCATGATGATCCCCAAAACAGCTCCAGTTGTTGCAAGCGTTATATGGAAAATCAAAAAAATCGTATAATAAATTTTTATGTCATCGGGTCCGCCAAATGACGTACTACCAATGAAGACCGTCCGAGAAAGATATATAGTGAAAAAGATCACCGCAAAAATCGCAGCTGCCATCATGGTTTTTTTATGGGTCTCGATTTTGCGTTGTTTAATTTGATACCAGCCTATTGCAACAGTGATGGCACTTAATACAATGAAGGCTGTACTTATCGTTGGAAGGATTGGTAAAGACATATGAAGTGTAGTCCTCTCTATATTTATTAATCAACTACCATTTTATAAGAGGCAATCGTAAAATTCAATAAAATCAAGGATTATTAACAGAATGCTCACTTTTAAAGAATAGCCAAGTCAAATCACTGGCAATCTGCTTTAATTCGAAAATCAGGCAAAGGCAGATAAAAGACTTGTCCGCCCCAAGACAAGTCTTTTATCTTACAATTATTCTACAGTCTGAAAATCCGAAGGTATCGGATCGATATCACTTTGGCCGCCATTCTCCTTTTTGAACCAAGCAAAGAAAATGACACCTAATACATAGCCTAAAACGATTTCTTGAATCACCTTCATCAGAACCCCACCAAGCTGTTGATCCTCAAGCAACGGCAGTCCATTGAACATTTCCGGGCCACTGAGCGTTAAGCCCGACAGTGCTGAAGCAGGAACGCAAAGTTCCATGGCACTCGCCCAAGATTCCGCATTCGTAAATGTATCATACATCGGATCATTAGCAAAAATGATTAAAGCGCAAGCAGGGGTCATTAGAATGCCACTGCCGAAAATATAAGCTACTTTTTTCACACCTGATAGACTTTCACGTTCCGGCAGTTGATTGACAAGCGGGAACCACATCAAAACGGCAGTCGTAAATAAAAGGACCGTGTATCCGGCATGAAACCACATACCAGTTTTGATAAAGTCGAATACTAACGGGATATGGTACAGAGAGAAAAGAACATTAAATAGTAAAAGGGCGACAAGAGGTTTCGTGAAAAATTGAAATAACGTCTTCACTCCCCTTGAATTTATGAAAGTTCTTATAAGCCAATCTGGAACCGCAATGATAAATAAAGGCGGGATCACGAGATAAAGCAGTGCCATTTGAAACATATGGGCACTGAACATGATATGGCTCAATAAGTCCAGTGGCGATCCTTTTACAACATATAGAAGGAACATGGCTATCAAAAAATAAGTAGCCTGTTTAACGGAAAGCGATGAACTGCCCGAAAACTTTTCCCTTTTTTTTGTCACCAGCCAAAAATAGCCAACGGTTATAAGTACGAGGACGGCAAAATAATAAGGACTCCATAAAGCACGAAATCCGAAAATATCAATAGACAAAAAAATCACCTCGTTCATGAACTTTTTCTTACTTTCATTATATCTAAAATGAAACCTGGTAACAAATATAGATAAACTTGGATTCATTTTCTAGCTCATCACATAAAGAAAACCGGCTATCATTCAATAGCCGATTTTCTTTATGGTCTATAACCAAACAATCGTTGTGAACACAAGGACCGTTATCAAGCCGACTGCAAGCCCGGAAAATAAGAACAATGCAATGGTGCCATGACCTTTATGCTTCATATGCATGAAATAATACAATTGGAAAATCACTTGTACAACTGCCAGCAGCAAAATGACTGGTTTAATGAACCAATGTGAAAAACCCTCAATTCCTACAGCAGCAAAAGCAAGTAATGTAAAGAAAATCATAAGTGTAAATGATATCACTTGGTGTTTCATCTCTTCAGCATTTTTCTTACGGCGATATTTTAAATCGACATTCGGGTTCGCTGAATTTGATTGTTCATTCGCCATCAGTTATCCCACCATTCCCATTAAGTATACGACAGTAAAGATAAACACCCAGACTACGTCAATGAAATGCCAATATAGACTCGCAACATAAAATTTAGGAGCGTTATATAAATTCAAGCCCCTTCTTGCATTCCGAACCATTAGAGATATGATCCAAACCAAACCGAAAGCAACGTGTCCTCCATGAAAACCAACTAACGTATAGAACGCGGAGCCGAATGCACTGCTCGTAAAGGTATGATGGAATTCATGAACATAGTGATTAAATTCATAAATCTCAAGACCTAGAAAAGCAAAACCAAGTGCAACCGTAATGACAAGCCATGCTTGCATTTGTTTAAAATGGTTATTTTTCATATGGTACATCGCATACACACTGGTTAATGAACTGGTCAATAACAGCATGGTTGCTACAAATGTCAGTGGTAATTCGAACAAGTCTTTAGCTAAGGCTGCATCACCATTTGGAACTTTATCCTTCAATGCAAGGTAAGTTGCAAAAAGTGAGGCGAATAGTACCGTCTCTCCACCAAGAAACAACCAGAATCCCAAATACTTATTTTTACCTTCTAAAGTCGCTTTCTCGGGAGAAGCAGGCCAAGTGGCATCCGTGAATCTTTCATCTGTTTGCATTATGCCTTACCTCCCTTGTCTTTATCGTCCATAAGTTCTTCTTTATGAATGTGATATCCATGATCGTCTTTAACGGAACGGATAAACATTGAAGCGAAAGTGATCAAAAGCCCGACAATGATGATAGGCAGTGACCATGGCTTATCATCCATATTATATAGAGCACCGAATGCGGCTACGAATAAACCGAAAGAAATTATTAAAGGCAGAATGGATGAATTAGGCATATGGATATCCCCAAGTGGTTCAGCAGGAGTCATTTCCTTTTTCCCTTCCATTTTTTCAACCCAGTAAGGATCTAATCCGCGGACAAGCGGAAGTTGTTTGAAATTATAAAACGGCGGTGGTGATGGAATGGCCCATTCAAGCGTACGGCCGTCTCCCCATGGATCATTGCCGACTTTCTCATTCTTAACAGATGTAATGATGATATTGATGACCATAACCAATACCCCAAATGCCATTAAGAAGGCACCGACTGTACTGATCATATTACCTGTATTGAGACCTTGATCGTCCAAGAATGTAAATACGCGGCGAGGCATCCCCATTAGACCTAAGAAATGTTGGATGAAGAATGTTAAATGGAAACCGATCAAGAACGTCCAAAATGTGATTTGTCCCAATTTCTCGCTTAACATCGTTCCAAACATTTTCGGCCAATAGAAATTGATTCCAGCCAGTAAGCCCAATACAACCCCACCGACGATTACATAGTGGAAATGGGCAACAACGAAATAACTATCATGGTATTGATAATCAGCAGGTGCTGATGCGAGCATGATACCTGTCACGCCACCCATGGTGAATGTTGGGATAAAGGCAACTGCATAAAGCATCGGTACCGTGAACTTGACGCTTCCTCCCCACATCGTAAAGATCCAGTTGAATATCTTAATACCTGTCGGTACTGCGATAGCCATGGTCGCCACGGCAAAGATTGCATTCGCGATAGGACCTAAACCAGTGGTAAACATGTGATGCGCCCAAACCATGAAACCTAAGAAACCGATTAAGACGGTTGCAAATACCATCGATGAATATCCGAATAATCTTTTTCTTGAGAAGGTAGCGAAAATCTCGGAAAAAATTCCGAAAGCAGGAAGGATTAGGATATATACCTCCGGATGACCGAATATCCAGAATAAATGCTCCCAAATGATCGTATTCCCGCCAGCTGCTACATCAAAGAAATTCGAGCCGAACATCCTGTCGAACATCATTAACACCAATCCTACCGTAAGCGGAGGAAAAGCGAATAATATCAATGCGGAAACAACGAAAGTTGACCATGTAAACAGCGGCATACGCATATATGTCATACCAGGTGTACGCATATTGATAATGGTTACAAGGAAATTGATCCCCGCAATTAATGTTCCCAATCCTGATATCTGTAATCCCAGGACGTAAAAATCAATACCATGGCCTTCGGAGTGCAGGGAAAGTGATGCATATGATGTCCAGCCCGCATCAGGAGCCCCCCCTAAAAACCATGAAAGATTCAGAAAGACTCCTCCAAAGAAAAACAGCCAAAAACCTAACGAATTCAAAAATGGGAACGCAACATCACGTGCCCCTATCTGTAAGGGTACGACCGCATTCATTACAGCAAACACCAACGGCATGGCTGCCAAAAATATCATAGTCGTACCGTGCATGGTCAATATTTCATTATAAAATCCGGCACTTACGAAGTCATTATTTGGGATTGCAAGCTGGATACGGATAAACATCGCTTCCAAACCGCCGATTACAAAGAATAACCCGCCAGAGATAAGATATAAAATGGCGATTTTCTTATGGTCTACCGTCGTCAGATAATCCCAAAGCGTAGCGCCAAATCCTTTTTTATTAGCGTACGTACTCACGATTTAACCTCCTTAATCAATGTTCTATTTGTCTTCCACCTTAAGCTCTAATAGATAAGCTGCCAGTGCATTAATATCTGAATCCGAAAGTTCACCGTAAGTACCGGTCATCGTGTTGCCCGGCTTATACTTCTCAGGATCCTTGATCCATTTCTTCACATTCTCTTCCGTATGATCCAATACGCCAGCTACTTTTTCACGCTCACCGAATGTAGCCAGATTCGGAGCCTGACGAGCAGCTTCAGGCCTGCTGTCATTTGGTGTCACCGCATGGCAGCCTATACAACTTTGATTAAAGACATCTTCACCCTGTTTGGCTAGATCACCTTCAACGACAGGTTCCTTCGAGGCTTTCATATCTTTAGTCCATGCTTCAAAATCGCTTTTAGACTTCGTTATGACCTTAAAATCCATCAAAGCATGTGAAGGACCGCAAAGTTCAGCACATTTTCCGTAGAATAAGTTGTTCGAATCTTCTGCCTTTTCACCGTCGAATTCTAAGAAAAACTGATTGACCCCTTCTGTATTTGTATCCATCTTTCCTCCGACGGACGGTACCCAGAATGAGTGCTTAACATCTGAAGCAGTTAGATTGAAGTACACTTTTCGATCTGTCGGAACAACCAGGTCCTGACTTGTTACAACGCCAAGGTCTGGATATTCAAACTCCCACCAATAAAGGTTTGCCCTAACATTCACGACAAGTGCATCCTTCGTTTTTCCATCCTTATCTTTCTTATCCATTGCCTTTGTGTCGGCTAAGTCAAAAGTCGTGACGACGGTTGGAACAGCCAGAACAATTAAAAGAAGGATAGGAATAACAGTCCAGATAATTTCGAGTTTATGACTTCCCTCAATTTGTTTCGGTATTGTTTCGTCGCCTTCCTTCCGACGGAAGCGTAGTAAAACTACAACGAACAAAATAATCACAACAATAATAACCAGTACCATGATTAGTGTACTCAATATCAGTAAGTCATACTGAGATTGCGCAACATCGCCAGCTGGCTTCAGCGCGGATAGAAATGGTTCGCCGCAGCCCGAAAGGACAAGTCCTACAATACCCAGCAGAGCAATTAGGCGCCATTTGTGCAGCCTTTTTTTCATAGCTTCAGAAACCCCTCTTTCGTCAAAATTTTCTCACAAAAATAAAAATGGGCGCAATTGCGAATATTCTCTCTATGTCAATTTCTAAAAAGAAAGAATCCCTAATCTAAGGAATTATAAGTTGATTCATGTAACCGCTCTTATGTATGCCCCTGTTGGTTCCGTTAATATGTATGAATGGCGGTCAGAGCTTTATTTATCAGTAAACTGGAGCCTGTAAAAGAACAGGCCGCCAGTTTATTTAAACCAAAACTAGATCAGTGTGACAATAACCATCGCTACAAATAAAATGGTCATATAATTTAAAGAATATACAAACATGGATGTTGCCCATTTAACATCGTCTTTCTTTTTATACCCCTTAATTCCCAAAATAAGCCAACCTGTGCTCAATAATGCAGCAAGAATAACTAGCGGTGTTCCTAATGGGGTTAAAAAGAAAGGAATGAACATTAAACAGATGATCCATAGCATAATCGACCTTTTTGCAGCCTTGAATCCTTTTACGACCGGAAGCATAGGTACTCCAGCTGCTCGATATTCTTCGACACGCCTCATTGCAAGTGCATAAAAATGAGGCGGCTGCCACAAGAACATGATCGCGAACAGGACCCAGGCGATCTTATCAAGGCCCGGGTCTACCGCAGCCCACCCGATAAGCGGAGGCACAGCTCCGGATATACTTCCTATTATCGTATTCGAGACAAATCTACGTTTGAAAACCATAGTATATAAAACAACATAGGCGAAGACGCCGAATGCACCCAGTATGGCAGTTGTCATATTAGTCAATGCAAGTAAAATCAGCCCTGCAGCAATTAAGCCGAAACTTAACGCCAATACCTTTGAAGGCTGTACTTTCCCAGTTACCGTTGGACGGTTTTTCGTTCTTTCCATTAAATGATCGATATCACGGTCATAATAATTATTGAAACTGCAAGATCCCGCCATTATGAGCGCCGAACCTGCAAGTGTATAAAACACTACATCTAGATTGCTTAAAAAGCTAAGCCCCGAAAAATGAAGAGCTAACCACACGCCGGTAAAAGCTGTAATTATATTTGAATTGACGATCCCCACTTTTATAAGTGCGAGAAAATCCTTCCAAGCTGTTGTTTCAGGTATATCCGATTGAAGGGCGGCTTTACTGTCCTCCATGACAGCTTCTGACAAACCCCTTGTTTCTGACATTTGTTTTCCTCCTTTAAATCATTCAGCACGACGCAAATGCAAAAAAATACTTACATATGCTATAGAACATTATTTCATACTTTTTGATATTT
This sequence comes from Bacillus sp. 220_BSPC, assembly GCF_001054655.1. Taxonomy (NCBI): domain Bacteria; kingdom Bacillati; phylum Bacillota; class Bacilli; order Caryophanales; family Bacillaceae; genus Bacillus; species Bacillus sp. 220_BSPC. Next base: position 16,865 of record NZ_JVPL01000185.1, on the reverse strand, counting down.
GTAACCAAGGAAGCGTAAACAAAAAGTAAATTATTTACCAATGACTGTCGTCAATGGAATCCATCGAGAGCTATCATTCTTAATATCATGCTTAATAACAGTAAAATTTAGTAAAATCATTTCTTCAATATATTAAAACACATTTTTGGAAGCTTTTGTGAAAATTTTTCGGATATTTTTTGACCAATTTGTGTCTCAATAATTTACTGCTCCTGTAAGATGTTCATCAAGAACATGAATAGTATGCTATTTTCATCATCCCCTAGGCTCTATCCCTATTTTGCTCCTACTTGAAGGTTTACACTCCCTTTATTTCTATCAAAGTCTTTTGTAACTTTCAACTATTTCAGGCATTTTAATTAATAGTTATAATATTAACTGAACTTGTAAAATCATTCTATTTTGTGTAATATCGAGGAAGTTCGACAAATATTATGAAAAATCTTATGCTATTATTAATTTTATGGAACAATCCTAATTTGCTACAGAGAAAAAGGTGGGACTACTAGTGAAATCGTCTCTTAAATGGTTTGCTGTTTTAACAACGATTGTAATGCTTTTCATCTTACTTGGCGGAGCTTTAGTCACGAAGACGGATTCCGGCATGGGATGCGGCAGGTCCTGGCCATTGTGCAATGGCCAATTGATCCCGGACAAAATCACGATTGAATTGGTCATTGAACTTTCCCATCGTCTCGTTTCAGGTGCTGGAGGATTCTTGGTTTTAATTTTATCGTATATGTCTTGGAAAAAAATCGGCCATATCCGTGAAGCACGTTTCTTATCCGTCCTTTCTTTTGGTTTTCTGTTACTACAAGGGTTAATCGGGGCCGCTGCCGTCATTTGGTCACAATCCGATTTTGTCCTTGCCCTTCATTTCGGCATATCGCTTATTTCCTTTGCTGCCGTCTTTTTACTGACATTGTTGATTTTTGAAGTAGACAAGAAGTTCGAAGCGGAAAAACTTATAGTTGACAAACGAATGAAATTCCATATCATTGGCGTATTGATTTTTTGTCTCGTAGTCGTATATACAGGTGCTCTTGTAAGGCATACAGAATCAAGTCTTATCTGTAAGGATTGGCCTTTATGTGTAAATGACAGCCTTGCACTCCCCTCTAACCTTTATGAATGGATTCAGATGGGACACCGTGCAATCGCAGGCGCCATTTTCATTTGGGTATCATATGTGGCTTATATCGCAAAAAAACATTACAAAAATCAAAAAGTGTTATATGGCGGTTGGATGGCTGCATTCATTCTCGTATTTTTACAGGTTACCGCTGGAGCCTTCATCATTTTCTCAAGGCAAAACTTATATATCGCATTGACACACGCATTATTCATTGCCTGCTTTTTTGGTGTAATGAGCTATTTGATGCTATTGACATCAAGAAGCAAAAAAAATGCACTGGCCAAGCAAAAAAGAAACTCCACGCACACAGTCAAAGGACAGGATGAAAAGGATATAACACCAACAGTACCCGCCCGTTAATTTCTGATTGTTCAATCAATAATATAATAGGACAAAACAAAAACCACCATTCCCCTGGGGAACGGTGGTTTTTGTTTTGTCCTAAGATGACCGTGGATTGCCTTGAAAGAGGGTGTAGGGCAGCTTGAAACCTCAAGCATACCCCATATACCCTAAATCATTCAGAAGGTCACAGTCAGCGATATTACTTAGTTATTTCTATCAATAAGTCTCCAGTACTGATCGCTTCTCCATCTTTTACATAAATATCTTTGATGGTCCCGGAGAATGGTGCTTGCACGGTGGTTTCCATTTTCATCGCTTCCGTAATGATCAGGTGATCACCCTGCTTGACCTGATCTCCTTTCTCGACCACTACACGAATTACCGTACCTGGCATTGTCGCACCGATTTGTTCTTTATTTTTTGAATCAGCTTTTACTTTTGATACAACGGAAGATTTAATGTTTTCATCCTTGATGATCACTTCACGTGATTGACCATTCAACTCAAAATACACAACCCGTGTTCCATCAGCCAATGGCTGGCCGATTGAAACCAATTTTACGATAAGCGTTTTACCCTTTTCGATTTCAACTTCGATTTCTTCCCCTAACCTCATACCATATAAGAAAGTCGCGGTATCGAGGTTGGAAACATCTCCAAACAACTCAATCGTTTTATTGTATTCCAGGAATACTTTTGGATATAGGGCATATGCAAGCACATCGAAATCAGTGACTGCCCGTCCCAATTCCTTGAATAATTCTTCTTTAAGTGCTGCAAAGTCCACTTCTTCCAATAACTCACCCGGTCTTACCGTTATAGGTTTCTTCCCTTTCAGGATAACTTCCTGAAGCTCTTTAGGGAATCCCCCAACTGGCTGACCTAGATAGCCTTCGAATAACTCTATGACTGAATCAGGGAAATCGATGGATTTACCTTTTGTCAGAACATCCTCTTCAGACAGGTTATTTTGGACCATGAATAAAGCCATGTCCCCAACAACTTTGGATGAAGGAGTCACTTTAACGATATCGCCGAACATTACATTGACGCGCTGATACATCTCTTTCACTTCATGCCAGCGGTCTCCCAGCCCAACTGCTTTGGCTTGCTGCTGCAGATTACTATATTGGCCGCCCGGCATTTCGTGTTTGTAAACCTCGGTATGAGGTGCATTCATTCCGCTTTCGAAGTCATGATAGAATTTCCTGACCTCACCCCAGTATTCTCCTAAACGCTCTAGTGAATCGACTTCCAACTTAGGCTGTCTGCTTGAACCCTCCAATGCATAATGAAGTGTTTGTACACTTGGCTGCGAAGTCAGTCCAGCTAAAGAACCAATCGCCGTATCAACGATATCCACACCGGCTTCAATCGCTTTAGAATACATGTAAATTCCATTTCCGCTTGTATCATGGGTATGCAGATGAATCGGAAGGGATGTCGATTCTTTCAGTTCCGAGACAAGGCGGTAAGCAGCATCAGGCTTCAAGAGGCCGGCCATATCCTTGATCGCTAAAATATGGGCACCGGCTTGTTCCAATTCCACCGCCATATTTTTATAGTAGTCGATATTATACTTGCTGCGTGATGGATCATTCAAATCCCCTGTATAACAAATTGCAGCTTCTGCAATTTTGCCGGATTGACGGACTGCATCAATAGCCAATTCCATCCCTTTAACCCAGTTTAAACTATCGAAGATACGGAAAACATCAACGCCTGCATCCGCTGATTTCTCTACGAATTCACGAATGACATTATCAGGATAATTTTTGTAACCAACTGCATTTGAAGCCCTTAAAAGCATTTGTAATAGGACATTCGGTGCTTTTTTCGTGAAACTTAACAGCCTGTCCCACGGATCTTCTTTCAAGAAACGATATGCGACATCGAAAGTTGCCCCGCCCCACATTTCCATTGAAAATAAACCAGGAAGCAGTTTTGCTGTAGGTTCTGCGATATCAAGGATATCTTTCGACCTAATTCTCGTCGCAAGTAAAGATTGATGTGCATCACGGAAAGTCGTATCGGTGATCAATACCTCTTTCTGTTCTTTGATCCAATTGACCAGTCCCTCTGCTCCTTGCTCTTCAAGTATATTTTTTGTACCCGAGATAAGCGGGAGGCCACCAACATTCGGAATTGGTGCTGGATCAAAAACAGGTTTTTTCTTTTTCTCGACTCCCGGGAATCCATTCACGGTCACATTTCCGATATATGAAAGCATTTTTGTCCCACGGTCTTTTCTAATTGGGAAGCTAAATAATTCCGGTGTTGAATCAATGAATGATGTATCATATTCCCCATTAATGAATTTTTCATGTTTTACAACATTTTCAAGGAAGGGGATATTTGTTTTAATACCACGAATCCTGAATTCCTTAAGGTTACGAACCATTTTGGAAGCTGCCTGCTCAAATGAAAGCGCATGAGTGGAAAGTTTAACGAGAAGGGAATCATAATATGGTGTGATGACCGCACCTTGGAACCCATTCCCTGCGTCCAGACGGACACCGAATCCCCCACCGGAACGGTACACCATCATTTTCCCGGTATCAGGCATGAAATTATTCAATGGATCCTCGGTCGTCACCCTTGATTGAATCGCGTATCCATGAGTTTTAATGCCTGCTTGTTCGGGAATCCCGATCTTCTTGCCATGGAGCTCATGCCCTTCAGCCACCATGATTTGAGATTGAACGATATCAATGCCCGTAATCATTTCAGTGATCGTATGCTCAACCTGCACCCGTGGATTGACTTCAATAAAGTAAAATTCGCCATTTGCGACAAGGAACTCGACCGTACCAGCGTTTACATAATCAATATTTTTAGCCAACTTGACTGCTGCTTCACAAATCCTTTCCCTTAAATCTTCGGTAAGGGAAACGGAAGGTGCCACTTCCACAACTTTTTGATGCCGTCTCTGAACGGAACAGTCACGCTCATATAAATGGACGATATTCCTATGAGTATCAGCCAAAATCTGAACTTCGATATGCTTCGGATTTTGTATGAATCTCTCTACATAGACTTCATCATTACCAAAAGCTGCTTTAGCTTCTGATTTTGCGCGATCATAAGCCTCTTCAACTTCTTCGATTTTTCCGACAATTCGCATTCCGCGTCCGCCGCCGCCTAATGATGCTTTTATAATAATTGGAAAACCGTATTGTTCACCAAATTCCTTGACTTCTTCAACACTGGTCACCGGTCCATCGCTACCAGGGATAACCGGAATATCCGCCAGTTCAGCTTGTGTTCTAGCTTTTACTTTGTCACCAAACATATCTAGGTGTCTTGATTCTGGTCCGATGAAGATTATGCCCTCTTCCTCACAACGTTTCGCAAATTCAATATTTTCTGAAAGGAAACCATAACCGGGATGAATCGCATCGACGCCACTCATTTTGGCAATCGCGATTATGCCTTCAATATCCAGGTATGCATCAATCGGCTTTTTGCCTTCCCCGACCAAATATGCCTCATCCGCTTTATATCTGTGATAAGAACCATAATCTTCCTTTGAATAGATTGCAACTGTGTGAATGTCTAATTCCGTACAAGCCCGAAAAATCCTTATCGCTATTTCCCCGCGATTTGCCGCAAGTACTTTTTCTATACGTTTCCCCATTGCTACCACCCTAATCAATATGTATTTTTATTGAATATATAGAAAAAAAGCGTGAAAGATTTCCACCACTTTTTATTCATGAATTGATTTCCCAAATAAGGAGTCCAATCTGTTTAAGCTCATTTTATCGCTGATGTAATTATTTCGATATATTTTATATTTTCGTTATTCACATCCGATAAAGACTAAAAAGAGCCCTATACCATTACCTAATTAAAATTTAGCTATAATAATATATTATCAATTTGATTTAACATTCAATTAATATAACAATAATACTAAAATTAACTGAATACAATAAAAAAATAAAAAATTACATATATTCGTATAAAAAAACAGGGAATTAGATCTGACTCCCGTACTATCGATCCATTATTGATCAAAGCCATATGACCGGAAAATCCCACATGTTTAATGCATGATTGGGAATTTTTAAAAAATGGAAGATGGCTATTGAACTTAGATCAAAAATTCAAAAGAATAAGAAAACTCAAATTGAGCTTCTGTGAATTAATTAGTATGTCACTATTAAAAAATAGTATAACATTATTCATTAATTGTGTATATAAATAAAAAACTCAAACAATCATCGAGATTTGTTTGAGTTAGTATGTTTTATCTATTATTTTTTTAACGATGCTTCATGCAAAACTGACAATTCCTGTTCAAGGGTTTCCAAAAGGGATTTACCCTCGGTCTCCTCTACCAAACCTAAGCGTACGGCAAAATCGATTTCTCGTGATAGGCCGAACATTTGCGTATCAAGTACCTCTTCATATAAAGGACATTGAGGCATAGTGAGATTTTCCATTTGAACTTTTATCAGTTTTAGAATCTTGTCAGCATCTGCTTTTAATAAAGCATAAGCTTTTTCTCGATGATTGACAAGCATATCAGATGCCATGTTAAATCCCCCCGCTCAGAGCGATTAAATCTTATCTCTAAATTCTACCTTTAGTTTTATGAAAAAGCAAGGACATTGACAAACAATTTGCCTTTGAGATATCACGATCCCCTCTCAAATGAATATACCCAGCCATGGAATTTGTTCACCATCTTGAAGATGTGACATTTCAATTATAATTGATTATAATCATTAAAGAGCAACAGAAAGGAATGAGATATTTGGAACCCATCGTATTTATAAATGGAAAAGTGAAATATCCAATTACGCTAGATCCTGGAGTATGGATTTTTGATGACCGTAAAGTTGAAATCGATACATATTTCCACGCTGAAAGAGTCCAAGTCAATGAATTAGAAGAATATACGATTGCCGCCTCCAAGCATTGGCAAAAAGAAATACAGGAAGGCGCAATAATGCCACCCACTATAAAAACGGAACGAAAGTTCGAGAAGCAAAGATTGCTGGAAGGGACTTTCGGCATCCCTTTTGAACCTTTTTTAAAAAACGCCGAACCTGAAAATGGGGTGACCGAAGTCATCGTTACAACCGATGATGAGGAGCTTACATTCCCGTTGGAAACGGCACTTGAATTTTTCCTGGGCTTTTCCAAGGATGGAAAGCCGCTTAAAATATCCGAGGGCGGCCCCCTGGAAATTTATTTCGGAGACGCTTCCAACATCAATGAACCGATAAAAAATGTACGGTCTTTCACCGTTAAATAATACTTCGTTCATTCTTGCCAAAAATTTTGGCAATCGGCAAGGGAAATCCCTTGCCGATTGCATTATAATAGTGTAGCTGCCAGTTGTGCCAATCCCGATCTTTCCCCTTTTATCAATTTAACATGGCCGGCAATACGCTCGGTCTTGAATTTTTCCACAACATAGGTCAAACCATTATTATATTCATCTAAATAAGGATGATCTATTTGCTCCGGGTCCCCCATTAAGACAATTTTGCTCCGTTCGCCTACCCTCGTCAAGATTGTCTTGACCTCATGTTTCGTTAAGTTCTGCGCTTCATCGATGATGATGAACTGATCCGGTATGCTCCTTCCCCTGATATAGGTGAGGGCTTCAACTTCGATCGAACTCATTCCTGCTAAAATCGCATCCAATTCCCCAGGTTTTTTCGTATTGAACAGAAATTGGAGATTATCAAAAATAGGCTGCATCCATGGTCTTAATTTTTCTTCTTTTTCCCCTGGCAGATAACCAATATCTTTACCGACCGGAACAATGGGCCTGGCAACCAAAAGTTTCTTATATTGTGACAAATCTTCAGTTTGCATCAACCCTGTTGCCAATGCCAATAAAGTCTTGCCTGTCCCCGCCTTACCAATGAGCGTCACAAGCTGGATATCCGAACGAAGCAACAAATCAAGGGCCATGGTCTGCTGGACATTTCTCGGTTTAATTCCCCAAATATGCTCCCCTTCATACATCAATTTCTTAACGGTCCTGCAGTTCTCATCCACTATCCCAATCGCCGAAGCTGAACTGCCCAGCGTGTCCTTCATCAATAGGAATTGATTTGGATAATATGCATCTTTTGTCAGTTCTTCCAGTGAAAGAAAACTTTTTTCATAAAACTTATTCAGGTTATCAATCGATACATACACTTCCTTGTGCCCAGCGTATATATGATCCAGTTCTACAACGCGATCATTTAAAAAGTCCTCTGCCTCTAGACCGATGGCGTCAGCTTTAACCCTGACTAGAGTATCTTTGCTAACAAGAATGACCGTTTTTCCATCTTCCTTCGTCTCTTCTTCCAAAGATAAATTTTTCGCGACTGCCAATATCCTGTTATCATTCGTTTTCTCAACAAAAATTTCCTGAAGTTTGTGAAATGAACGGTGGTTGAGTTCAATCCTTATGCTGCCACCATTATGAAGCGGAATGCTCTGATGCAGCTTTCCTTTTTCACGAAAGCTATCGATCAATTTCGATACTTGCCTGGCATTCCTTCCGATTTCATCCATATATCTTTTTTTTGAATCCAATTCTTCTAATACGACTGCTGGAATGACAACTTCATTATCTTCGAATGAATAAATCGAATACGGATCCTGCAACAGGACATTCGTATCTAAAACATATATTTTTTTCCCCAATATGACGCCTCCTGCCTGCTCTATAGGATATGTCTTACCATTTACTACACTCAGCAGTTATGTAGCGGACGAGACTGTTGATAAAATATATGTTCCTTTGCATAAAGATAGAAGAACATTTACAGACTATAAAGAAAACTTCCAGCAAAGAATGCAATCCCCACCATTGATTTCTCCATGTTTGGCTGCATTTTATACTCAGTTGCATCAGACTAGGTAGCGATGGACAGGCTGGAACCAAAGGAAAACATTAAGGAGGTTTTACATTGCAAAAAATCATATTGTCGCTCGCTGCTGTTCTGTTGATGTCAGGTTGCACAATGGATAATAAAAATGAAGTGTCTGAAAATAATGCGCAAAACAATATAACGAAAGTCAATAATACGACCATTAAGGAAGCAGACAGGAATACAGGTCAGCAAACAGCGGAGAGACTCACCGGTTTGGCTAAGTCCATTCCAGAGGTGAACGATGCCACCGCAGTCGTACTTGGCAAATACGCCATCGTCGGAATAGATATCGACCAAGATATTGAGCGTTCACAGGTTGGGACTATAAAGTACTCAGTCGGAGAAACTTTAAAACATGATCCTGACGGTGCAAATGCCATCATCGTCGCTGACCCGGATTTAAATGAGCGGATCAGGGAGGTGGCCAAAGATATTAAAGACGGCAAACCGGTAACCGGGATACTAAATGAACTCGCTGACATCACAAGTCGAGTCATCCCGGAGGTTCCTGGTGATATTTTAACCCCAACGCCATCTAAGAACATCGAAAAGGAAAAAAATAAACTTGATGATGATACGGAAAGAAAAGAACTCGATAAAGAGCAAAATGATCAATCCAATCACTTTAAAGAATGAATTTACCCGACCCGAAGTGAATCTTCGGGTCTTTTTCATACCTAACAATCAACTTCAACTGTTAGTTTCACTTTATCCTCGTTTTACCATAAAAATATTGGTATACTTAAAAGCATATTCAAATTGAAGTGAGGTTCAACTAATATGAAGGTTAAATGTGTAATATGCGATCAAATTGAATCTATTCCCGACGATAGCCCGGAAGCAAAGAAACTTCGCAACCGTCCTATACATACCTATATGTGCAATACATGCAACCAACGCATTGAAGAGCGTACGAACGAACGGATTGCCACCGGTAACTTCCGTCTTTACCGGACGATCAAAAATGAAGATGAATGGTAGAACTTTCCACAAGGTTACTCTGATTGGCCTGATCAATGGACTTCTGCTTGGATGGATAATGAAGTGGGTCGAAATGCTATCCGGTAAACAAGTGTATAAGCTTTTATTGAATGTGGATTTCCTCCCCCTAATTGGAGCCGTTTCCTGGAGTGAGGAATCATTATTCTTTTTCCATCTCCTTTTCTCACTGGCAATTACGTATAGTTACGTTTATATACTACATCCTTTGAAAGCTTTCAGGAAATGGAACAAATACGCACTTGCTTTTATCACGATCATTCCCGCCATCATGCTTTACTTCCCACTATCGGCGCTGTCAAAAACAGAAGTTGTCCTTCCTTCTGATTTGACAGCTTTCTTTTTGTGGACAATCTTACATCTTTTTTACGGACTTTCCCTCCCTAAAGCAATATAAAAAAGAACCGTGCGTAAATCGCACGGTTCTTTTATCATTACTCGATATTTTTATACTTTTCTGGCTCTAACTGAATTTGGTCCAACATGATATCAATCAATTCAATCGGATAACGCTGCTTCTTCATTTCGTCTCCCAAAAGGTACTCGACGAAATAAAAAGGTTCTGTTTTTGTAACCGAATCGATTATCACCTGATGATCGTCTTTCAGCATCTGCATGAAAAACATTTCTGTATCGCGTGCAGCTGAATCATCAGGCCTTGCATCACAGACAACTTTGATCGTCAACCAATTGTATAAAGCATCCTGTAATGATTTCATCATCTTAAGCCTGTTCTTCTTTTCTCGAATTATGAAGACGGATCCTATAGATCCCCAGAACAAGCGAAGCGATGACTAATGCCTCCCCCATAGGGAGAAACACCGCAAAGAAAGAAAGAAGGGTACATCCAAGTGCCATTACCACATAAATGACAACATTTTTTAGCAATGGTAACTTTTTGGCAAAACCTAACTGATAGACAAGGATGCATAATCCAAAGACCGTCAAATATAAATACCACATTCCTGCTTCAGGGTTTTCATCCACTCTGTACAATGCTGCAAAAAATGATAATCGCTCTTGGATATCCAATCTTTTCTCCTCCTCTTGCTATTTATTTTTCTTCAACAGCAACTTTTTTTCTTTTAGCTGCTCTTTCACGCTCGTTTTTATCTAGAATTTTTTTACGAAGGCGGATTGAATCCGGAGTTACTTCACAGTACTCGTCATCGTTCAAATATTCCAGAGCTTCTTCAAGGGACATGATTCTTGGTTTTTTCATGGAAGAAGTTTGGTCTTTATTTGCTGAACGCATATTTGTCATTTGTTTCGCTTTAACGATATTAACAGTCAAATCGCTATCACGGTTATGTTCCCCGACGATCATGCCTTCATAAATATCCGTACCTGGCTCAACGAAAATAACACCGCGGTCTTCTACTTGCATAATACCGTATTGTGTCGTTTTTCCTGATTCCATGGATACAAGTACACCTTGGCGTCTTCCGCCGACTTGACCTTGTGCCATTGGTTGATAGCTGTCAAATGAATGGTTCATGATACCATATCCGCGTGTAATCGTTAAGAACTCAGTTGAATAGCCAATAAGTCCGCGAGCTGGGATCGTGAACAGTAAACGAACTTGACCGCTTCCGCTGTTGATCATATCCAATAATTCACCTTTACGGGCTCCCATTGATTCCATGATCGAACCAGTGTGCTCCTCAGGTACGTCGATTTGTACACGTTCAACCGGCTCACAACGGACGCCATCAATCAAACGAACGATAACTTCCGGTTTAGAAACTTGCAGTTCATAACCTTCACGTCTCATGTTTTCGATCAGGATGGAAAGGTGAAGCTCCCCACGACCTGAAACAATCCAGACATCCGGAGAATCAGTATTTTCGACTCTTAAGCTGACATCAGTCTGTAATTGGTTTCTCAAACGCTCTTCAATTTTACGGGCTGTAACGAATTTACCTTCACGGCCTGCGAATGGGCTGTTATTTACAAGGAAAGTCATTTGTAATGTTGGCTCGTCAATACGCAGGATAGGTAGAGCTTCAGGATGCTCGGTCGGACAAACCGTTTCCCCTACGTTAATATCCTCCATACCAGAAACGGCAATTAAATCACCGGCAACGGCTTCTTGGATTTCAACTTTCTTCAAGCCAATATAACCAAAGATTTTCGTTACACGGAATTGTTTAACCTTCCCATCAAGTTTCATTAATGAAACTTGTTGACCTACATGCATTTTACCGCGGAATACACGGCCAACGCCAATACGTCCTACATAATCATTATAGTCAAGTAAAGCCACTTGGAATTGAAGCGGTTCATCTGAGTTATCAATTGGTGCAGGGATCGTTTCGACGATTGTTTCGAAAAGTGGGGTCATGTCTTCTTCTTGTTTAGCAGGATCTGAATCCAAGCTAGCAGTACCAGCGATACCTGAAGTGAAGACAACTGGGAAGTCTAATTGTTCTTCTTCAGCTCCTAGTTCGATGAATAAGTCAATTACTTCATCGACCACTTCATTTGGACGTGCAGAATCTTTATCGATTTTGTTCACGACAACGATTGGCGTGATCTTTTGTTCCAATGCTTTTTTCAACACGAAGCGAGTTTGCGGCATACAGCCTTCATATGCATCAACAACAAGTAGAACGCCATCAACCATTTTCATGATCCGTTCCACTTCACCACCAAAGTCGGCATGACCAGGTGTATCCAAAATATTGATTCTTGTATCTTGGTATTGAACTGCTGTATTTTTCGCAAGAATCGTAATTCCGCGTTCTTTTTCAATCGCATTAGAATCCATCGCACGTTCTTCCACATGTTCATTTTCACGGAAAGTACCAGATTGCTTTAGCAACTGATCCACTAACGTCGTTTTACCATGGTCAACGTGAGCAATGATGGCTATATTACGAATATTTTCTCTTAATTTCAAAAAATTCACTCCTAAAAAAGTTTGTGTAAAACGTATCACTAGTATTAACTTACATATTATATCACAAACATACTAGAAACAAATACAGAAATTATGTACAATAGATATATTAGGGGTGATATTAATGAACATTAAATGGAATTTCTTAATATTAGCGGTATTGGCAACATCCAGCATTGGCTCCATTGGCATCTTCATTGCTGAAAAAAGCTTGATTGGAATATTAGCTGCAATCGTTATTCTTTGCGGAATCATGGGGTTCGGTTTCACCCAGAAGAAGAAATTACGTGAAGCCGGGAAGTTATAATATAAAAAACTCGCTGACAGACAGCGAGTTTTTTTTGTTAATTATTTCTATCCGAGACATTTATCATGGCCGCAATCAGTCCTTGATACTAATGGCTGGAGTTTCCTGATAAGTATTTTTCAAATACTTCGTTGTGTAGCCCTGGTTTTGATACGAAAAGTGAGTCGCCTTTTAAAAAATCCAATTTGTCACCTTTAATATTACTAACTTCCCCGCCCACTTCCTCGACCAGTAAAACTCCCCCGGCAAAGTCCCAAGGCATGAGTCTCATGGTTATGTATGCATCAATCCTTCCAGCGGCCACGAATGCCAGCTCCAACGCTGCCGAGCCATAAGAACGTGTTCCTCTTGCATCCCGGACCAGCGGTGCCAAAAGACTCGGGTCGATCCTCCGGTTTTCCGTTACCCAGCTTGCATTAATGGAAATGATCGCTTTGCTTACCGATGCCTCTTCAAGAGATGGGAGCCTTTGATCATTCAGAAATGCTCCTTGTCCCTTAATCACATGATATAATTCATCACTAAAGACATCATAAACCATGCCAATCTTTCCGATGCCATCCACATAAACCCCAAGGGAAATCGCAAAATTCCTCTGTTGATGAATGAAATTCAAAGTTCCATCAATTGGATCGATGATCCACACCGTACCTTTTAGGTCTTTAATATCATTGCCCATTCCCTCTTCACCAAAAATGCGGTGTTCTGGAAAAACTTCGCCAATTTTTTCGCAAAAAAACTTTTCTATCCCCTTATCCATATTAGTTACCAAATCATTCGGATTCGTTTTCATTTCAATATTCAACTTGGTTTTGAAGGACGCCCTTAGCCGAGTACCGGCTTCTTTCATCCATAACTTCGCATATGTATCCATTTCCTTGACCGATGCCATTATAATATCCCCGTCCTTTATGATCAGAAACTACATTAAAATGATCCTCTTTTAAAGATTAAAGCAAATATAGCTTGCCTTCAAGCTTTTAACATCTTAAATTTTCCATTTTTTTAACTGATGAGGAAAGAAGGTTCCTTGACTGCCCATCCATTAATCGTAATCATGTTTTAGCCAGCAAGAATATTCTCCCTTATTTGACGTTCCCCTTCCTTATTAAAGGGACTTGATACAAAATGATATTCCACCTTATATATATTGGACATTTAATGAAAAACGGACACATTATTTTTTAATAAAATAAAGTGTCCGTTCATCTATAATAAAATTCCTTGTATTGAAATTGATTCATTTCCTTAATTCATTCTCCTTCAAGGTCTCTGCAGCCAATCATTTACAAGGCTTTCAGTTTCAACAATTCCAAGCGGATGCGTTCTAGTCTTTGCTTGCATTGTGACCTCTTTTGGTCATTCTCTTCATCGATTGCTTCAAAAAGGGTTGCTAATTCATAGTCCATTTCCATTCTTAACACTGCAGCTCTATGTCTTTCAACTTCTTTAGCTTTTAATGCTTGGTTCATGACTTGTTTCATAATTAACATTCTCCCTTCGTTAATTAACGTAATTTTCTGAATTTATATTATCATATGACTTCCTACCTCAAATAGCAACTAATTTGTGCTTAAATCTATAAGGAATTTTTCATTGCCAACCCGAATCGTATTTTTTAAATTTTACTTTTACTTATGCTACAATATGTGCAGATATTACGGTAGGAGAGATGAAAATGAATATAGAAAGTTTTACAGCAGATGATTTTGATGTTTTTAAAATTGATGGATTGGAACCACGCATGGATGCTTAAAAGAACGGATCCAGCCTAAATTACAAGCCCTGGGAGAGCACTTTTCTCAAAAACTCTCAGTTATGACCGGCGATGAAATGCACCCTCACGTTGCAAAGCATGCTAGACGGACAGTGAATCCCCCAATGATACATGGGTTGCTCACAAAGTATAACTTCTATAATTCATTGTCCTTACTTGGTTTTTATTTACCCCTACCTAATTCAATCTAAACTTCACGAAGGAGATTTTCGATAATGCAATTTGAAGGATTCACGAAGAATGATTTTGATACATTTAATATAGAAGGTCTTGACGAAAGAATGAAAGCGATTCAAGAACGGATTCAACCGAAGTTCCAATCGATCGGGCAAGCGTTGACGGACGAACTTTCCGTGAATCTTGGGAACGAAATGTTTTTGCATATTGCAAAACACGCACGTCGAAGCGTCAACGCCCCGAAAGATACATGGCTTGCGATAGCGGCAAACAAACGGGGATATAAGCAACACCCGCATTTTCAAATTGGATTATTCGACGACCATGTTTTTATTTGGCTTGCGTTCATTTATGAATTGCCGAACAAGACGGAAATCGCAAAGACGTTCTTGAATAATTTGGACAAAATAGAAAAAAGAGTTCCAAGCGATTTTGTTGTATCCCTTGACCACATGAAAAAGGACGCAATATCAATGAAGGAAATCGACTTGAAAGCGTCACTTGAACGTTTTCGGGACGTCAAGAAAGCGGAATTCCTAATTGGACGACACGTTGCGGCAAACGACCCGATCTTGACGGACGGCAACGCATTTGTGAAACTTGCGAAAGAAACGTTTGAAACGCTTATTCCATTATATAAATTAGCATATAAATAAAAAAAGCGTCTTCGCCCGCTATGCTTGAACGGGTTCGGACGCTTTTTCATATGCCTTTTTATTTATCCAAGAATTGAAATCCTCATCCGCTTCATCACTTGGCTCATTACTTCTAACCGTGGCGGTCAACTTTCCAACCTTAAACATCTTGTTTCGTATAAGTTCTTTTTTCATTTCGAATTCCACCTTTTCGGTTGATACCGAAGTTGTGGTTTCAAAACGGGTGATTGTGACGGTCGGAAAGAATCTTTTTGAATTCACACGGGAAGGCGTCAAGTTCGTTGGATACTGCGTCCGTCCAGAAGCTATTTGAAACGCCGTGAGTCGAGAAAACGGGTCTAAACGGACTATAATCGTTCAACTTGAGTGAAATATGTTCCAACAAAAAAAGACAGAGATCACCACCGCCGTTATAATTCGAGTTCTTGTTCCCGTGTACCCGATAAGTATTTTATTGAATACTGGTCGGAGAAATCAATCAACATTCCTGAAGGTAACGGTTTGTCCTTCGATATGAGAACTCTAAACGTTCTTGATTGTCCAGCCGTATATAAAGAAGGTCTTTCAACAATGAAAACCCGATTCGCCCCAGGTTCACCGTTAACAAAGATTTCTTTTATGTATAACGTCAACTGAACTTTTGTTTACAATATTAGTTTAATAAACAAAAGGACGGGCAATCGCCGTACCTTTTATTGCCGTTTTCTTGATTGCCTTTTCAATTCGTTTTACGTTTTTTTCATGAATTGCTGATACAAATAGCAGCAGCTTTATTGAAGGATTTGAAATTCGCACGTTAACGTTTAAATTTCGTTCGATATTCTTCCCCTTGTAAAAATATACTCCGAAGCGATTTCAAACGGTGGTAAGTCGGCGGGTAAATCGTTTAAATTACTCTTTACGTCATTCCGTTCCAAAACAACAAAGGACGCCCCCTTTATTCGGATTTGTTGAATGACGCTTGCTTCTTGCCGCCAAGATATTTTTGAATCGTGTGTGTTTCGGGAATGCTTTCGTCCGCCATTTCGAATGCCTTATCGACTTGTTCGAATAGTTCTTCGATCGTTCCGTTGTTGTGGATATCGAAATCAACCTTGAAGTTTTCGACGTGCTTACAAAAATGCGGGTTGCCCCGAACACGTTGTTTTGAAGGCGTTGCGGGCGGATATGGAAGACTTTTCGAAGAAGTTGTTCAATGTTACCCAAGACGAACAAAAAGCGACTAAGGGCGGCAAGGCTTTGATTGCAATACAAATGGAATCGGTCGATAAGTCAAAGGAAAGAATTGATCGGATTAAAGACCTATTCATTGACGGAATCATTGACCGTCCAGAATTCGAGAAACGTAAGAAAGTCGAAGAAATGAAAATTCAAGCGGCTTCGAAAGAATTGGAACGTCTTTCGCAATCGAATGATTTTGTTGACGAAGTGAAGCGGAAAGAACGAATGAAGTTTTGGAAGGAAATCGATCGAAATAAACTATTTGAAGAAGGTCTTTCGGTGAAGGAAAAGAACGAAGGATTCAAAAAACTAATTGAACGAATCGAATATAAACGTGAAGGCGATATAATTGAAATCAACGTAATCTATAAATAAAAAACGGCGGCGGTCATTTCGACCCCGCTTTTTGTTTTGCCACATTTCCAAATCGGGTTATGGGAAACGCATATGTTCATC